>JANNUW010000231.1:0-14582 GCA_031414095.1 Hyphomicrobium sp.
CAAACGACCTTCGGCGGACGATCGTCCGAAGAGGGGGCAAAAAGGAGCGGTCCGGGAAGCAATTCCCGGGCCGTTTCTTTATGCGCAACGACTCCGCGCCAAACCGCAGATCGCGCGGCGGGGGAGACGATCAGGATAGGAAATGGCGCGCCCGGAACGATTCGAACGTCCGACCCTCAGATTCGTAGTCTGATGCTCTATCCAGCTGAGCTACGGGCGCGTGCACCACGCCCATTTCGGGGCGGACCGGGCGAAACAGCCGGACGGGGGTGAGGCGGCATTACTAGTCGCTGATTTCCAGCAGCGCAAGGGTCTTCGTGGCGCAGTGCCCCGGCGTCAGTAGGGGCCGGAAACGCAGCGTTCCAGGTGATCGGGCGCGCCGGTCAGGGCGATGGCCCGGGCTCAATTAATGGTCCGGTCGGGCAGTTCGATGCGAAACGTGGCTCCCGGCACGGTATCGAGCAGCCGCAGGGTTCCCCCATGCGCCGCGATGAGTTCCGACGCAATGACGAGACCAAGGCCGCTCCCGCCCTTTTTGTTGGAGCCCTGGAAGGCCATGAAAAGCTTGGGGCGCTGGCCAGCCGGAATGCCGGGCCCGTTGTCGCTGACCTCGATGACGACCACGCGTCCCTTCCGCCGCCCGCTGATGGCGATCAGCCCCTTGCTGTCGTCCAACTGCTGTTCGAGCGCCTGCATGGCATTGCGTGCCAGATTGGAGATGACCCGAAACAGGTGTTCATGATCGGCGTCGATCATCAGCGTATCGTCCATGTCGACGATCCAGTCGATCTCGCGCGGCCCATCTTTCCCGCCGGACGCGCCGCGCGGTAGCCCCAGCCCTTCACCCGCTTCCTCGACGACCGGCTTCAGCCGCATGAGATCGCGACGCGGGTGCATTTCCTCGGTCCGGCCAAACTTCAAGCTATCGGTGCAGAAATTGATGGCGCGGTCGAGCGACGCGATCAGCTTTGGTGCGAACTGTTGCACCGTCGGATCGGGCAGCGTTGTCAAGCGATCCGAAATCAATTGTGCGTTGGCCAGCATGTTGCGGAGGTCGTGGCTGATCTTGGCGACGGCCAAGCCCAGTTGCGCCAGCCGGTTCTTTTCGGTCAAGGCCTGTGCCAGCTGGCGCTGCATATGCGCAAGCTCGCGCTCGGCCGCGCCGATTTCATCGCCCCGGCTCGACGGTACGATGATGCGCGAGGGATCTTCGGGGCTTTCGCTGAACTGCAGCATATTGCGTGACAGCCGCAGCATCGGCCGCACCAGGAGACGGCTGATCGCGAAATAAACGAGGGCCGCCGTCGTCAGCGAAATGATCACCGACAGCCAGATGATGTTGAGCGCATGCTTGACCATCGCCTTGTGCAATTGCTCTTCGGGCAGCACGATTTCGATGATGTCATCAAAGCGTGGGCCGAGCAGCCCGGTCACGCGCAGAACGCGGTCGTCGGGGGCCATGAACACGGCCAAGGCATCGCCGATGCGGGCAAGCCAAACCGCTGTCGCTTCGCCGAAACTTTCGCCGGGCGGATCGCGCAAATCGAACTCGGCCGAAACTTCGAGCGGACTGACGGGCGGCAGGACGAGATGGCGCGCGCCGCCGCGCCGCGCGGCAATGGCGCGAATGAGGCCGTTGCGCAAAAGTTCGTTGCGCAGTGCCGGCGGAACCTCGTGGCCCGGTGCGGCGTCGGCGGCGAGCATGGCGACGTAAGAGGCAGCCAAGCGGTCGTTCAGCCAGCCGAGCCGGAATGTCGAAATCGAAGGCAGAAAAATCAGAATTTCGATGAGCATGACGAACAGCGCCGTCAGGAGCAATAACTTGGCCGGCAACTTGAGGCCGGTCCAGCCGCGCCGGAAGAGTTGCGTCACACGAAGCGCGTGGGGCTGGTTGAGGGCGCGTGCGGTGCGGGTGCGCGCAGCATCGAGGACTTTGCTGATCGCATTTTGACCGGTCTTAGGAGGGGCAGGCGGCAAAGGGTCCTCGGGGTGTCAGGTCGATGCGGGTGGCGCGTTTTCAAACTAGCTTACACGAGGCCGCCGCCAAGTCAGCATAACCTGTCTCTGGTGGGCATGCGCGCGTAAGCGTGCGCAATCCTCATTTGGTGATCAACGGTGGCGACGCAGCGCGAGGCGGCGGCGTTGGGCTCAGCTCTTTTTTCCGAAGACTTCCGTGATCGCGCCTGCCAGGCCTGCGGCGGTGTATGGCTTGGTGACGATGGGGATGCCGCGGTAGTGTTCGGGAATTGTTGATACGTCTTTGTATCCGGACGCAAAAATGAACGGGATGCAGCGTTTTAGCAGCTCTTCTGCGACCGGCATTGAGGTCCCCCGCCCCAAATTTATATCGAGCACGGCGACGTTCACCGGCTTCTGGGCGATGACCTGAAGAGCTTCCTTCGCATCGCTCGCGACGGTTACGCTGGCCGCGCCCGAGTCGTACAGCATCGTATCAGCGTCGAGGGCAATGAGGAAGTTGTCCTCGACCAGCAAGATATCGAGACCATGCAAGGCTTGCGAGGCAACCGCAGCTTCAAGTCCAATGGGTCTTGGCTGAATATCCCCGCTATCGGTGTCAACGACATACATCATGGGCATTACAAAGCGCGCGCGCAAACCACTGAGCTCGTAGTGCAGTTGGGAAGAGCCGTTGAGCTCATGCGCGATTTGACGTTCGATCAACGTCGTTCCAAAGCCGGTTCGCTCGGGCGCTTGCACAGCGGGTCCGCCGGTCTCCTCCCAATCGATCACGCAGTCGCCGGACGGATTAATGAGCCAATTGATATTTATGCGCCCGTGCGGCACCGACAGGGCGCCGTACTTGGCAGCATTCGTGACCAGTTCGTGGGCGACCATGGCCATCACCGAGAAGGCCTGCGCATTGAGAAAGGTCGCCGGTCCCGCAATGCGTACCGATGCCTCGTCGCTCTGGCGATAGGGAGCGGTCTCGACTTCGAACAACGATTGCAGGCTTCCGACGTTGTCTTGCATCGCCTGATCGTGCGCAAATGCCATCGAGTTGATGCGTCCTTCGAGGCCCTGCACAAACGATGCGAGAGACTGCTTTCCGGTTTGACCTTGTGATACGAGCGCCTTGATCAGCGCGAGCACGTTCTTAACGCGGTGATTGAGCTCTGCGACCAGCAGGCGCTGCCGCTCGGCCGCGATGGCGCGCTCTGTGGCGGCAACTTCGTTCAGCCGCAAGACAACTTCGAGCAGCGAGATGCGCAACGCTTCGGCGGTCAGCCGGTCGCTCTGTTCCCAGGGCTTGGATTGGCCGAGCACTTGGGCTTCCCAAACCTCGAAACTTTTACGTGGCGTCAAGCGGTCACCGCGTGGCCCCACGGTCACTGGCTTGTTGGGATCTCCACCCCACTTGACGTTGCGCACAATCTCACGGCGAAAGAACATCAGGTAGTCTTGCGTGGTTCGCGACAGCGGGATCGCCAGCAGCCCGCTTGCATCGCTCGCGTAGCCTGCGGCTGCAGCGAGCCGGTTGCTCAACTCGTGGGTCGCAAAGGCGGCGTTGGGAGTCTGGTGGAGCAGACGGGCGAGGGCCGGGATCTCTCTCGGCGGCGGCGTTGCCCCCTGACCCGACCAGATGCCGTCGATCCATAAACCGGCGCCATCACAAGGAATGAGCCCGCGCAGATCGCCCAGTCGCGGCCTCCAATTGTCTATCAGCTTTCCCGAAGTCGGGAAGCTGGCCAAAAGTTCATCGATCTGCGTTCGCGCGGTGCGGACGAGGTTGGCGCGGTCGGCTGGTTCTAAACTTTCGATTTGCAGTGAAAAAATCTGGCCAAACAGTTCGGCCGCGCATCGGGTATCTGCCGAAACCAACCTGGGCGTATAATTATGACAGGCAATGAGCCCCCACAGCTTGCCGCCGACGATGATCGAAATCGACATCGAAGCGGCGACGCCCATGTTCGTCAGATATTCGATATGAATCGGCGAGACGCTGCGCAGCGACGCTAGGCTCAGATCGACGGGCTCCCCGCTCGCGTCGCGCTCGGGCACGATGGGCACCGGTGCCGACCCGACATCGGCAATCAGCCGGATCCAACTTTTGAGATAAAGTGCGCGGGCCTGTTGGGGAATATCAGAGGCTGGATAATGCAGATCGAGAAACGGCTGCAAGTCTCGGCGTTTTGATTCCGCAACCACCCGCCCTGAGCCATCGTGCAGGAATTTGTAGATCATCACCCGGTCGAAACGGATGAGCGCCCGCACGCGATCGACCGAGAGCGCACACAAGTTCTCGACATCGCCCAATTGCTGCATGCGCGCCATCATCGCGGTTACTAGAAGCAACGGCGGCACTTTCTCTGCGTCTTCGGAAACCGGTTCGAGTTCGATGATAAGGCGGCCGGCCTGATCGATGATTTGCGCGTGATATTGCTTGCCCGTGGTCGCCTCGAGATGAAAGACCTGGGCTCGTTTTGCGGTTTGCGCTGTCTCGAGCGAGGTCAGGAGTGTGGCGGCCGCGCTGTCGCCGATAAGGACGTCGAGGGGCTGGCGCAGAATGTCAGCGGGTTCGAGCCCGAGCACCTGTTTGGCATTGGCGGAAACGTGCACGATCGTTTGTTGCGGCCCCGCGCAAACGAGCAGTGCACCGTGTGATTGCACCGTTCCTGGAATGTGGATCGGTTCGCGATCGCAATTGGAGAGATCGACCGCGTCTGGCCGCAAACTCGTTTGGGCCGTGCTTTGTGTCATCGAGGTCCTGAGACGGTGTTCGCGAAGTGAAGCCCGTCCATCCAGGCCTCGAATATTTCAAATGTCTGCTGTGCCGCGGCAATCATCGCGGCGATTTCGTCCGCGGTTGCATGCCGTTCGAGCGCTTCACAGCAAGACCGCCAAGCGGTCGTGTCGGAAGCGGCGCCCGTAAAGAAGAGTCGGCCCTCGGGTCCGGCGCCGAATAAATGATCGAGTTTGGCGGCCATGACGCGGCCACCCAGCGTTGCGCCCTCGCGCACGTACAAGCAACCTAAAAAGCGGCCGCGCTGATCGAGCCGACCCGGCGTCCGCGCCAGGGGCAGGGCTGAAATATCGCGCTCACTCAGCCCTAGGAATTGCAGATCCGATGCGAGCCGATGCGCGCGGCGATGAGCGCCCGCCGGCACTGTGCTCACGACCTGTGCCTGAAAACCTAAAGCAACTTCAAGCGGCTGATGAAATCCGTAAAGCCGGCTCAGCAGCGCGCAATAGTCGCTTCGCGAAATCGTACGGCGCAACAGTGGTTTAAAGGCCGCCTGACCATGCAGGCGCTTGTGTATCTCGGTGGTGGCATCGCGCAAGGCCGTGCGCACCGTTACTGGCGATTGCTGGATCGCGAGGCTGCCCATGTCGAACGTGCCTTATATTTCGTGACCCGCACTTTGCAGGTCGCAGAGCACTAAAGCCAAAAGATCACAGGGTTAGCCTACCTATTCAGGCCGCGCTTCTCCAGAGAACAGGTGGGCGTCTCCGTTCTCCGTACGGTCCCGTACATTCGCGCGACTACTCAAGAAAGCATACGCTGGGTCGGCGGTGTGGAGGGGATGTTGCAGCTCGACGCCGGCGCGTCCATCAGTCGACCAAACGACCGTTCCCTCGAGACGCAGATCGCGACCCACATGCAACACGATAAGCGATCCCATTGCGATGTCGAAGCCGCATTCGAGACCCAAGCCGGTCGAGGACATGTCGCGAATGACGACGGGACGATCGAGGCCGTGCAGTTCAAGGTGTGATGGCCATCGCAGCGCGGCGCGCTCGAATTGGCGGCGCTCGGCCCACGGCGGCAGGAGAATTAGACCGTTGCTGCCGATCAGAGGGAATTCACCCCGTCCGGTGCTGGCGAGTACGTCGCGAAGTGGGGAAAAGCCGCTGCTGGAATTGACCATGTCGTGGCGTGCAAAAATTTCCTCGATTTCTTGCATCAGTGCGAGGCCGGCCGTGCATGAAGTTTGCCAAACTTTGGACAAATCGTAAAGTGCGTCCCGGTTTTGCGTCTTAACAATGCTCCACATATTTTCCTCGCCAGCAAAGCGCAGCGTGGCCTCCTTGGCGAGCGCAAGTTCGTCGTTGAAGCGCGCCAAAAGCTGGGCGAGCGTGGAACCTGCGTAGGACCGGGCGATCCTTTGCGAGACCATTACCAGCTTGGCTGACTCACGGGGGAAGTGCTTGATCAAGGTGCGCGGTGCAACTTCAGGGCACTGCGCCGCCAGAGCGTTGGCAACGCAGGCCGAACTCGCAATGAGGATGCATGTGCGGGAGGCTTCTGGATGCAATGTGACGAGAAGCGCGAGCAGATTGTCGTGATGCGAGACCGTGGGTTTTTGCCCCTGGCTTTGAAGGGCTGCGCGAGGGCCCGTTGGGGTCGCCAATACGGCTTGCGAAACGGTTTCCCGCTCCATTGAGTGGTTACGCTTGAGCATGATAACACCTGCAACTATTAACCCCCAATCGCGTCCAAGGAAGCGGTTGATGCCCACCAGCACCGAGGTTAATTTCCGACAACGTTAGCGCAATTTGCTTTCGATGGTGTTGAGGCGATAGCGCAAATTTTATCCAACTTCGAATTTCAGCCGAATTTCGCAAGAAATCCAATCAGGCGGCGCACAAAAGGGTTGGACGGCACCGTGGCGAAATAGCGGGTCGCCGCGCGTTTATTGACTTCGCCGAGCGTCGGATAGGGCGAAATATACTCCGCCATGGCTTTGACCTTGAGCCCTTGCGATATAGCCAGTGACCATACTTGAATGAGTTCGCCTGCATGTTCTCCGGCAATGGTCGCGCCCAGAATCTTGCCGTTGCCCGATGTCACCACTTTCACGTGACCCTCGGTCGTGCGCTCAGCCTGCGCGCGGTCGTTCTCGTGATAGGGCCAGCGGAGAACGTTGATCTTCTGCTTGGCCTCGCGGGCCTGCGCTTCGCTCATGCCGACATGGGCCAGTTCGGGTTCGGTGTAGGTAACCCACGGAATCAGGGCGTTGTTGGTCTTGGCTGGTAAGCGGAACAGCGCGCGCCGGATCACGATGCCGGCGTGATAATTCGCGACATGGGTGAACTGCAGCCCGCCCGTCACGTCGCCGATGGCAAAGACGCGGTTGTTGGATGTGCGCAGCCCCTGGTCGACGGTGATGCCGCGCTTGTCGTACTTTATCTTGGCCGCTTCGAGATTGAGATCGGCGACGTTGGGCTTGCGCCCCGTGGCGACGAGAATATGCGAGCCCTCCAAGGTCTCGGTTCCGCCTGCGGTTTTAATGGTGACGTTAATGCGGCCCATGGATCCTTCGACGCGCTCGACCATTGCCCCTTCGCGAATTTCGAGACCTTCGGCGCGCAAATGCTTCAAGACGACGGCCGTCAGTTCCGGGTCGTCTTTGCCGAGCGCCGTGGCGCCTTCCAGAACAGTGACGCGGCTGCCTAGGCGCCGATGCGCCTGCGCCATTTCCATGCCGATCGGTCCGCCGCCGATGACAATCAGATGGTCGAGCTTCTGGCCGTTATTGAAAATCGTCTCGTTGGTGAAATAGGCGACGCTGTCGAGGCCGGGAAATGGCGGCACGACCGGCGACGACCCGGTGGCGATAATGAAGCGGCGCGCTGTGATGGTGTAATCGCCCGCCCGCACTGTCCACTTGTCGATGAATTTACCGGCCGCCTGAATAACCTGCACGCCAAGTGCGGTGAAGCGCTCGACCGAGTCGTTGGGGGCGATGGCCGCAATCACACTTTGCACGTGATCGTGGACGGCCGCATGATTGATGGCGGGTTCAACGCTCAAGATTCCGAATTCGTCGGAATCGCGCATGGCTTGCGCGCGCTTGCCAGCCGCGATCAGCGCCTTCGACGGGACGCACCCATAGTTGAGACAGTCGCCGCCCATCTTGTGCTTTTCGATCAGCACGACTTTCTGGCCGAAGGCCGCGCCCGCAGCCGCGACCGATAATCCGCCCGATCCCGCTCCGATGACGCAAAGGTCGACGTTGAGAGTATCGCCGCTTGGGGTAGGGGCCGTGCCGGTCATAGGTCCTCGCAATAAAAGTTCTCGGCTCACGCGCGCGTCAGGTTTTGGCTGGCGACCAGCGCTTCAAGGCTACGGGAATGAGGGCGATGAGCCCAAGCAGAACGAACGCGGCTACAAGTTCCTTCGTAATCAGCGCGCTGGTGTCGATGGTATAGGGACACGCGGCGTCGGCGCCGGCACCGGGGTTCTTGGCCAAGCAGTCCTTATAGACTGTATTCTGGCTTGCGACCACGCTGCCGAGGCCCGCGCCCGCCACAGAGAACGCCGTCGTGCCCGGAATGATGCCGAGGAAGGTTCCAAGCACATAGGTTCGAAGCGGCACACCCAGCAGGGCTGGCGCCAAGTTTACGACGACAAAGGGAAATGCCGGCACGAGACGCAAAAACAACAGATAGCTGAATGCGTTTTCGTTGAAGCCGTCCTTGAGTTTGGCGAGCCACGGGCCGGCTTTGGCAGCGAGGTTCTCACCAACCGACGTCTTGGCGATCAGAAAGACGAGCGTCGCCCCGATTGTCGCGGCAACGACCGTGGCGGGCGCGCCAACCTGCCAGCCAAACAGCAAGCCACCGGCGAGCGTCATGAACAATCCGCCGGGCAACGAAAGCGCCACGACCGCCACGTAAATGAGCATGTAAAGTGCGAGCGCGCCAAGCCAGTTGCCGGCGATGAAGGCCTGCAAGCTGTCGTAGTTGAGGCCGATGGTTTTGAAGCTCAGATACTCGTGCAGTCCCAGGGCCCGCGCCGCCAGCATGGCAACGGAGAGCACGATCAGCGGCAGCCAGCGTTTGAGCGTCATCGTGCAGTCTCCGGGAGGGGATGCGTCCAGGTTATTTGGCAGCCTGGGCGTCGTTCAAGCTCCAGTCATAGCCGTAATCGGCAATGCCGGTGATACCTTTGAGCTTTGGTTTCAAGGCATCGTTGGCATAAAGCGCGATGTGAGCGAGCACGCCTTGGTCGGTGCCGCCGAAATCTTTCTGAAACCAGTCGTAGATCGACGAAGCCGTGACCTCTTGGCCATCGACCCGAACACCGCGCGGGTGATTGATGTATGCCCGGGCGCCGGCATTAAGCTGGGCGTCCAGTGTGGCGCCCGTGAAGGCTTCCGTCGCCAAGTTGGGGCAACTAATCGACGCGCAATTGACGGCATAATGCACGCGCGGATCTTTGAAGGTTGGCCGAAGCAGTCCGTGTTCGATGTCATCGAGGCTGAGGTCGATGCCTCTGACTTTGAGAGTTTTTGCTTTCCACGGTCCACCGGTCACTGCCGCGAGCAGCCCGCCGCCGAGGTTGATGTCTTTAATCGAGCGAACAGGATACGCGTTGAGCACAAGCTCGATGGTCTTGGCATTATAAAGGTTGGTCCAGAAGGCGAAGGCCTCATTGCGGTCGAGTTTCGATGGGTCGCGTGATTCGAGCGATCGGATATAGGTTTGTAGTGCTGGAACGCCGTTGGCCTTGAACTTGGCGTAGGCTACGCGGTTGATGCCATCTGTACCGGCTTCGACATAGCTTTTGAGCAACTGATCCCAAGCGCTGTGATCAAGGGTCTCATTGGAGGCCGAAGCGTAGGGGTGCTGAGCAAAGGTCTCGACGCCCGCCGCCCAGGACCGCGGCGCACCAGCGACAAGGGCCACACAAAGGGAGACGAGCACTCCAGCAAGGTTACGGTTGCGGGTCCTTACAAGTCGCGGCATCTTGGTCTCAGGTGGTAAACCACCCCTCCTCTTGGTATGACTCTGCTATATTGACGCTATGTTGACCCTACGCGACACGGCTCGCCCGAGTTTCGTTGATGCAACCGCAAAGGTTAGGGCGCCCGATTGACTTAGCGCAATCGACACCCTATAAGCCGCGTTATTCAGATCATCGGAGCGTGCTCACGGCCGTAATGCCGTTGCAGCCTCTTTGAAATCGCCAATTCGACGGAGTGATCGCTGTGAAGCGCACCTATCAGCCTAGCAAACTCGTGCGCAAGCGCCGACATGGTTTTCGTGCCCGTATGGAAACCGCCGGCGGACGCAAAGTATTGGCGCGCCGTCGTGCCAAGGGCCGCAAGCGCCTGTCGGCCTAACGATTCGACGCAGCTTTTCGCCCGTTACCTTGGTTAGGCATCTGCCAGGGTTGTGGGGCCATGAAGCTTGAGACCTTAAAAAAACGGCCTGAGTTCCTTCGTTTGCGCGGCGGTGCGCGTTGGGCGTGCGATTGCTTCGCACTTGAAACGCGTCCGCGCGCTGCCGCCCATTGCCCGCCCGCCAAAAGGCAAGTCCCGTCCGGTCCTCGATTTGGCTTCACTGTCACCAAAGCCATGGGCAATGCGGTGGTACGCAACCGGATCCGGCGCCGCCTCAAGGCCGCCGTCCAGGCCCTGCCAGACGAGTGTGCCCGCTCCAACCACGATTACGTGTTGATCGCCCGTAGCGCCGCATGCGACCGGGAGTTTTTGCAACTGAAGAAAGCCCTTGAACAGGCTCTCCAACGCGTGCATCACCCTCGCGCAGAGAAGCTGCCAGATAAATCGAAAAATAAGCCGCCGGCTTGATGTCAGCGCCCTTGTTTGAGACACGTAACGCTCCTTCTTGTTAGTCAAGCGTGACGCATCTTCGTCTGCGCGTGACGCATCTTTTTCGTACGCGTGACGCGATGTCCCCTTCCGTTTTTGTGGGCGGAGCGCGATCACACGTCTCATGTTGCGCGCCGGCGCGAAATTGCTGCCTTAAATTGAGGGCCTCATGCAGAGCCAGCATCCAGACGATACCAAGAACATGATGCTGGCCGTCGCGCTCGCGATGGCGGTCCTGTTTGGCTGGAATTACTTTTACGCCGGTCCGCAAATGCGCGCCCAGCAGGAAAAGGCTCAGCTTCAAAAGAAACTCGAAGATCAGGCCAAGGCTGAAGATGCAGCCGGCACCGCCGCTCCAGCACCAGCGGGATCAACGCAGACGGCAGCTCCAGCGGTCGCGGCTGCAACACCTGCGGCGACGCGCGACGAAGCTTTGGCGCGATCGCCCCGCATCGCGATCGAAACGCCGTCGCTCAAAGGGTCGATCGCCCTCAAGGGCAGCCTGATCGACGATCTGACGATGACCAAGTACCGCGAGACCGTCAATCCCGCGAGCCCGCAGGTCGTGTTGTTGTCGCCGTTGGCATCGCCTGAAGCATATTTCGCCGAACACGGCTGGCAGGCGGCTAAGGGTTCAAATCAAAAGGTGCCGGGTGCCGAGACGCTTTGGCAGGTGGCCTCCACGGCGCCCCTCACACCCGAAACTCCGGTCACGATGACGTGGGACAACGGCAGCGGATTGAAGTTCACGCGCACCGTCGCCGTTGATACCAACTACATGTTCAAAATCACCGATGCCGTCGAAAACAAATCGGCCGGCGACGTGACCCTGACGCCCTACGCCCGGCTTTACCGGTTTGGCAATCCCAAGACCGAAGGCTACGCGGTGTTGCACGAGGGCTTAATCGGTGTTCCCGGCGATGCTGGCTTGACAGAACTCACCTACGCCACGGTGCTCGACGAGCCGGGTCCTAAAACATTCGAAGCCAAAACCGGCGGCTGGATCGGCCTAACCGATAAATATTGGGCGTCGGCTCTCATTCCCGATCAAACGGCGCCTTACTCGGCCGCATTCGAAGGCCGCAAGGGCGTTGCTGGCCGCCCCGATCTCTACACGTCGGAATACACGCGGCCTGCAGTCACGCTTGCGAGTGGCGCGAGCCAGACGGTCGAAGGCCAGCTTTACGCCGGCGCCAAACAGGTCAAGGTCGTCGAGGCCTATGAGACCACGCACAACATTAAGATGTTCAACAAGCTCATCGACTGGGGCATGTTCCACTTCTTCACACGTCCGCTCAACCATTTGCTCGACTGGCTCTATCAGTTCCTCGGCAATTTTGGGCTCGCTATTCTGGCTGTAACTGTTCTGGTCAAGGCCGCGTTCTATCCGCTCGCCAACAAGTCGTATGAATCGATGGCGAAGATGAAAAAGCTTCAGCCGCAGATGGAAGCCCTGCGCGAGCGCTTCAAAGACGACAAGGCGCGCCAGCAGCAAGAGGTCATGCAGCTCTACCAGAAGGAGAAGATCAATCCGCTGGCCGGCTGTCTGCCGATCCTCATTCAGATCCCGGTGTTCTTCGCGCTCTATAAGGTGCTGTTCATCTCGATCGACATGCGCCACGCGCCCTTCTATGGCTGGATCAAGGACCTCTCGGCACCTGATCCGACGTCACTGTTCAATCTGTTCGGGTTGCTGCCGTTCACGCCGCCCGAATTTCTGCATGTCGGCATCTGGCCGATCCTCATGGGCATCACGATGTTCGTGCAGATGCAGCTGAACCCGCCGCAGCCCGATCCCATCCAGCAGAAAATGTTCAGTTACATGCCGCTGATGTTCACATTCCTGCTCGGCTCGTTTCCCGCCGGTCTCGTGATCTATTGGGCATGGAACAATCTGCTGTCGATCGCGCAGCAGTATTACATCACGCAAAAGGCCGGAGCCGACATCCACTTGTTCGACAACATGAAGCGAATATTCAATCCGCTCCTGCGCCTCGTCGGCCGCGGGCAGGAGAGAAAGAGCTAGCATGGCATCAGCACAGCACTCGCGCCTACGCGCAGACCATGATGTCGCTGTCGGCACGCCATGACCGATGATGGATTCTCTGCCGAGGAGATCGCCGCTGGCAAGGAGCTTTTTGGGCAAACTTGGTTCTTCTTGAAGGGCGTCGTCGGGCTCGAACATCTGCCTGGCACCGGCCGGCCAGAAATCGCGTTTGCCGGGCGCTCCAACGTCGGCAAATCGTCGCTCATCAATGCGCTGGTCGGCGTGCATGGTCTCGCGCGCGTGTCGAACACGCTGGGCCGGACGCAGGAATTGAATTTTTTTCTGCCCGAGGGCCAAGCCCTCTACGCCGTCGATCTGCCCGGCTACGGTTTTGCCAAAGCGCCCAAAGCCAAGGTCGAGGCGTGGACGTCGCTGATCAAAGATTATTTGCGCGGCCGTCCCAACCTTGCTCGCGTCATGCTGCTCGTCGATTCACGCCACGGCATCAAGACCGTCGATCGCGAGATCATGACGCTGTTAGACGAGTCGGCCGTTGCCTATCAGGTGGTCCTCACCAAGGCCGACAAGATCACCGAACGCGCCCTGGAAATCGTGCATCGCGAAACGCAGGCGGCTCTCAAGAAACACGCGGCAGCGTTCCCGATTGTGCTCGTCACGTCCGTTGAGACCAATGCCGGTATCGCCGACGTGCGCGCCACCATCGCCCAAATCGCCCAAGAACACGCACGCAAAGCGTAGCGCCGCCTTCATGCGGGCAGACCGATAAATTCAAGCCTGCGTTCCCGGCCAAGCACGCGCTAGCGTGCATGAGCCGGTACCGCGTCCCTAATAGCTTGGCCGTGACCCCGGATCGGCCCGGCTGACGCCGCCCCGTCCGGGGACGCACAGTAATGGGAGGGCAAAAATGCCCAAAGTTCTGCGTTCCCGGCCAAGCACATTTTAGGACGAAGGCGGGCCTGAAGTCGTTCTGGCGGCTTCTGACAGTCTGCTCAGCACCTCGGGCAGCACGTCGGGCAAGTCTTCGGCGATGAGACCAGTGCCAAACGTCGTCGCGCATTCACCGTGCAGCCAAACGCTTGCGCAGGCAGCTTCGAAGGCCGGCGTGCCTTGCGCAAGGAGCCCGGTGATGAAACCGGCGAGCACGTCGCCCGAACCCGCGGTCGCGAGCCACGGCGGGGCGTTGGCATTGATCGCGGCGCGGCCATCGGGATGAGCGATGACGCTGTCGGCCCCTTTCAAAACCACGATCGCGCCGCTGAGCTTGGCCGCCGCGCGCGCCTGATCAAGTTTCGATCCCGGCAGGTCGCCGAATAGGCGCTTGAACTCTCCGCCGTGCGGTGTCAGCACGACGGGTGCGGTGCGCGCTTTGATCGCGTCGAACAGTGCTGCTGACGACGATCGCGCCGCTGTTTCACTCGCTGTCAGAAAACCGAAACCTGCGCGGCTTGATTTTTCACCGTCATCTTCCGCAAACGATGTCAGCGCGTCGGCATCGAGAACCACGGCCGCGCCCGACGCCAAAACGCTCAGCACATCGCCTGCTGTTTCTTCGCCGACCGACGCTCCCGGCCCGATCAGCACGGCGTTTCGGCGTTCGTCTTCGAGAAAATCACGCAAGGCCGTTTCCCCTTCGACGCGGCGCACCATGACCGCGTTGCAGTGGGCCGCGTTGATCGTCGATGCCGCGCTGTTTCCAATAAGCGTAACAAGGCCGGCGCCGATCCTAAGTGCGCCACGCGCGCCCAGCCGTGCGGCCCCGCTCGACAGGGCCGGTCCCGAAACGACGACCGCGTGACCGCGCGCGTACTTGTGCCCGTCAAGCTTCGGCCAAGGAAAACGATCGAGCCAGAGTGTGGCTGTGTTTTCGAAGGTCTCAATGCGAACAAAACCGGGGTCTGACCTGAGGTCAGACACCGTCGGTGCGTCCGGCGCGCCCGACGGGGAGAGGGAGTGAAGGAGCACCTCGCCAGGAATACCGATATCGGCGACGATGATCT
>JANNUW010000232.1:0-3477 GCA_031414095.1 Hyphomicrobium sp.
CGCGCGCAGCCTGTGCTCCTGTGGTCTGGCTGATCCAGGTCCGCTCGACAACCCGCCCGAGCGAGATGGCTTCGATGAGCGGCACGAAGAGTTCGAGTGACGATATTTCGCGATCCTCGTAGGTTTCGCGGCCGACCGTTATGTCGAAGCGCTGCGTGCTGTGCAGAATAAGTTCGATCGGACAGGCGCCAAGCGTCAGCGGGTTCAGCGACACTTTCCAAAAGCCAGGAGCCGAATTCTCAGCGCTTCGAGCTACATCGGCGATCGAGGGCACGAAATAGCGAAGGCTCTCCACTGTGGCCTGCAGACGGGAGCGGAAAACGTCGTCGGAGAGCATTGCAGCCTGCGGGATCTTGAGATCAGGTAAGGCTCACTACCTGCCGCCCTTTGCACCCAAAATCAAGGAAAGTGTTCCACGCGCTCCAATGAAAGGAGTAGGACCGCGCAATTAAAATTCTCAAATGATTAGGCAGTGGCAAGCTGCGCGCTAAACTTCTCATCCATGGCCATGGCGCGAAGCAGTGCGGGCCGCTGTGAGAGACTTTCAACGTAAGTGGTAAACTCCTGCCGCTCGGGCAGAAGCTTGAACATCAACATCCAGCGCACGCCCGAACCAATGACGACATCGGCCGCTGAAAATTTTTCACCCAGAATGTAAGGGCCTTTTGCGAGCGCGCCGGCAAGTGCATCAATGGTTGTCGCAGCATCGCCGTAGGGCAGCATGGAGGCACTGGTGGGGCTTTCGCGCTTGAGAGCACGGTCGATCATAGCGGGCTCGACACAGGCCGCGTTGAATACGAGCCAGCGCAGATAGGTGCCGCGCGCGGTATCGCTTAATGCAGGTGCGAGCCCGGCGTCCGGCAAGGCGTCGGCTAAATACAGGGCAATTGCGGGAGCCTCGGTGACCGAAACACCGCCATGCGTGATGGCCGGCACTTTGCCCATCGGATTGATTTGTAGATACCACGGCTCCTTGTGTTCGGCTTTTTTCAAATCGAGGATGCGCGTTTCGCGCGTTGCGCCTAACTCTTCCAGCAGCCACAGAATCGATGATGAGCGCGTTTGCGGGGCATGATAATGGGTGAGATCGGGCATAGAACCTCCTCAAACTGACTACATTTATTCAGTGGTCAAACGGCCACCTGAGCGGCCTTGTGTGCGACTTTCATATCGAATGCCGCAGCCAAGAGCGCCCGCGTATAGGCTTCCTTGGGCGACTTGAAAATGTCTTCCGCCGGCCCCTCTTCGACGACACGGCCGCTTTTCATGACGATCACGTAGTTGCACAGCGCGCGCACCACTTTGAGGTCGTGCGAAATGAACAAATAGGCAAGTTGATAACGGTCCTGCAACTCCCGAAGTAAGTCGACGATTTGCGCCTGCACGCTCATGTCCAGCGCGCTCGTCGGCTCATCCAGCATGACAAATTTCGGCTCCAGCACCATGGCACGCGCGATCGCTATGCGCTGCCGCTGACCGCCTGAGAATTCATGCGGATAGCGGTCGAGCGAGGTGGGATCGAGTCCGACTTCGGTGAGAGCGCTGGCAACGCGAACCCGCCGGTCGTCGTAATCCATCTCGGGCTTTTGAATGAGAAGCCCTTCTTCGATGATCTCAAAAATCGAAAGGCGCGGCGACAGCGAGCCGTAGGGATCTTGGAAGACGACTTGCATTTCCTTGCGCAGCGGACGCATCTCTTTCGACGAAAAGCCGTCGATGCGATTACCCACGTAAGCGATCGGCCCCTCCGATGAGATGAGCCGAAGAAGGGCAAGTCCCAGTGTCGTTTTACCCGACCCCGACTCTCCCACGACGCCGAGCGTCTGCCCGCTCCGCAATTTCAAGCTCAGCCCATCGACGGCTTTGACGTGCCCGATGGTTTTGCGAAACAGGCCGCGTTTGATCGGAAACCACACTTTCAGGTCTTGCGTCTCGACCACGACGGCCGCGGCGGCATCGTATCCGGGTGGCTTTCCTTTAGGCTCGGCTGCAAGCAAGTGCTGGGTGTAAGGGTGCTGGGGCGCGGTGAAGATTTTCTCAGTCGCCCCATCTTCCACAATGAGCCCATGCTGCATGACGTAGACGCGCTCGGCCATGCGCCGCACGATGCCCAGATCGTGCGTAATGAGCAGCATCGCCATGCCCATTTCCTTCTGAAGATTTCTCAGAAGTTCGAGGATTTGCGCTTGAATGGTGACATCTAGCGCTGTCGTCGGCTCGTCTGCAATCAGCAGGTCCGGCTCGTTGGCGAGCGCCATTGCAATCATGACGCGCTGGCGTTGCCCGCCTGACAACTGATGCGGATAACCGGCCAGCCGTGCTTCGGGATCGGGAATGCCGACTTTGTGCAGCAGCTCGAGCACCCGCACACGCGCACTTTTTTCGTCCATGCCGCGATGGACCCGCAACACTTCGCCGACCTGCTGCTCGATGGTATGCAGCGGGTTCAGGGACGTCATCGGCTCTTGAAAGATGATCGAAATCTGATCGCCGCGGATCTTCTGCATGCCGTCTTCAGACGCCGTGATCAGATCCTTGCCGCCGAACATGATGCGGCCCGTGGGATGCGACGCAGCCGGATAGGACAACAACTTCAAGATCGACAGCGCGGAAACGGTTTTGCCCGATCCCGATTCGCCCACGAGAGCGACAGTCTCGCCCTTTGCGATCTCAAACGATACGCCCTTGACGGCAAGGCTTTCGCTCTTGCCCGATTTGAACGCGACCGAGAGATTTTCAACCCTGACGAGCGGCTCTGCACCGTTGTGTGTACTGCTCACGCGTGCATTCCTATTTGAAAGTCTTGCGCGGATCGAGCGCGTCGCGCACGGCCTCGAAAACGAAAATCAACAACGATAGCGTGATCGCGATGGCGAAGAAACCCGACATGCCGAGCCAAGGCGCTTCGAGATATTTCTTACCCTGCAGCAAAAGTTCACCAAGCGAGGGCGACCCGGGGGGCAAGCCCACGCCTAGGAAGTCGAGCGACGTGAGTGTCGTGATCGAGCCTGAAAGCTGAAACGGAAGGAAGGTGAGTGTCGCAACGGTGGCGTTGGGCAACAGATGCTTGCGCATGATGGTCGCGTCCGACAGGCCAAGCGCACGCGCCGCGCGCACGTATTCGAAATTGCGCCAACGCAAAAATTCAGCGCGCACCACGCCGACGAGCGCCGTCCAGTTGAACGCCAGCAGCACGAGCAACAGCGTCCAGAACCCGGGCACGAGCACGGCAGCAATAATAATCAGCACGTAGAGCGTCGGAATGTTCGACCAGATCTCGAGGAAGCGCTGCATCAAAAGATCCGTCCAACCGCCATAGTATCCCTGCACCGCGCCCGCGATGATGCCGACGATACTCGATAGGATGGTCAGGATGAGCCCGAACAGCACGGAAATGCGGAAGCCATAGATCACGCGCGCCAGCACGTCGCGTCCCTGATCGTCGAGGCCGAGCCAGTTCATGTTTCCAAGCTGCGT
>JANNUW010000233.1:0-1928 GCA_031414095.1 Hyphomicrobium sp.
GTCATGGCGGTCCAGGACTCGTTGCCAACGCCTACCTCGAAGGAACTTACAGCGAGGTCTATCCCAAGATCACCCAAGATGCCGACGGGATGAAGCGGCTGTTCAAGCAGTTCTCATTTCCTGGTGGCATCCCGAGCCACGTCTCACCGGAGACGCCCGGCTCGATCCATGAAGGCGGTGAACTCGGTTATTCCCTGTCACACGCATTTGGTGCGGCTTTCGACAACCCCGATCTCATCGTCGCATGCGTCGTCGGTGACGGCGAGGCCGAGACCGGTGCACTCGCGACAAGCTGGCACTCCAACAAATTTCTCAATCCTGTCCATGACGGCGCGGTGCTGCCCATTCTGCACCTGAACGGATGGAAGATCGCGGGACCGACCGTGCTGGCGCGCATTCCCCGCGACGAGCTGGAGGCCCTTTTTCGCGGCTATGGCTATGACCCGTATTTCGTCGAGGGCGACGATCCCGCAGAAATGCATCAACTGATGGCCGCAACGCTGGACACGATCGTGGCCGACATCAGGCGCATCCAGCGCGATGCGCCGGCGAACGGGTTCAGCAAACGACCACGCTGGCCGATGCTCATCCTGCGCTCGCCGAAGGGCTGGACTGGGCCTAAAATCGTCGATGACAAGCAGACCGAGGGCACGTGGCGATCGCACCAGGTGCCGATGGGAGAGATGAGTAAACCTGGGCATTTGGAACTGCTCGAAAACTGGATGCGCAGTTATCGGCCGGAAGAGTTGTTCGACGCGGCGGGTAAGCTGCGTGCTGAAATTGCGGACCTGGCGCCGAAGGGCGAACGCCGGATGAGCGCCAACCCCCATGCCAATGGCGGTCTGCTCCTGCGTGACCTCGATCTGCCGGATATCAGGGACTTTGCGGTCGCGGTGCCGACGCCCGGCGCCGTGAAAGCAGAAGCCACCCGCGTCCAAGGCCAACTCATCCGCGATGTCATAAATCTCAACCCTGACAACTTTCGGGTGTTCTGTCCCGACGAAACCACGTCGAACCGCTGGGGTGCCGTGTTCGAGGCTACCAACCGGTGTTCGACCGCGGAGAACTCGCCCCTCGACGAACATGTAGCCCCCGATGGCCGCGTGATGGAGATTTTGAGCGAGCACCAGTGCGAAGGCTGGCTGGAGGGCTACCTGCTAACGGGGCGGCACGGTTTCTTTCCGTGCTACGAGGCATTCGTGCACATCGTCGACTCGATGTTCAATCAACACGCCAAGTGGCTGAAGGTGACACGCGAGATCGCGTGGCGCCGCCCGATCGCCTCGCTGAACTATCTGCTGACATCGCATGTCTGGCAGCAAGACCATAACGGCTTCACGCATCAGGACCCAGGCTTCATCGATCTCGTCGCAAACAAGAAGGCTGAGGTCATCCGCGTTTATCTGCCGCCCGACGCCAACACGCTGCTGTCGGTGACGGACCACTGCCTGCGCAGTCGAAATTATGTCAACGTCGTCATCGCAGGAAAGCAACCGGCACCACAATGGCTCGGAATGGATGCTGCTATTGCGCATTGCACCGCAGGCGTCGGCATCTGGCCTTGGGCCAGCAGCGACGGCGGCGGCGAACCCGATGTCGTCATGGCGTGTTGCGGCGACGTGCCGACGCTGGAAACATTGGCAGCCGTCGAGTTAATCGGCAAGTACTTCCCCAAACTCAAGGTCCGCTTCGTCAACGTGGTCGATCTCATGAAGCTCCAGTCGCCAAGCGAACATCCGCACGGTTTGAATGACGAAGATTTTGATGCACTTTTTACAACCGACAAGCCGGTCATCTTTGCCTACCACGGCTATCCGTCGCTCATTCATCGGCTCACGTACGCCCGCACCAACCATAAAAATTTTCACGTGCACGGGTACAATGAAGAAGGCACGATCACGACGCCCTTCAACTTAGTGGTAATGAAC
>JANNUW010000234.1:0-8771 GCA_031414095.1 Hyphomicrobium sp.
CAGCATCCTTGCCGGTAACCGAGATCGGACCTGATGTCTGCGGCGTCGCCGACGTAGCGGAATATGTGCCGTTGGCTGCGACCGGAACAGTGGCCGTGGTGCCATCGGAGAACGTCACCGTGGCCGGGAATGTGACTTTGACGATTGAACCCTGCTCCGCCGTGCCAGACACAGTCAACGTGCCGTTGGCATTCGTCGCCGTTGATGCCGATGGGGCCAGAGGAGCCGAGGCATCCGTGAACGTATGTGTGGTCGCAGGCGACACGTTGCCGGCCAAGTCCTTGTCTGTAACGGACACAGTGCCTGAGGTTTGCGGGGCGGCCGACGTTGCCGTGTAGGCGCCATTAGCAGCAACCAGCACGGCTGCCGTGGTGCCATCGGGGAACGTCACTGTGACAGTCGAGCCGGGCTCTGCTGTGCCTGTTACTTTCAGCGTGCCATTTGGATTGGCCGTTGCCGCGACAGAGGGCGCAGACGGCGGCGTTGTATCTGTGTATGTGCTGGCCGTTGCGGGCGACGCATTTCCGGCCGCATCCGTGCCGATCACCGATACTGTGCCCGCGGGCTGCGGTGCCGCCGAGGTTGCTGTGTAGGCGCCATTCGCGGCAACCGGAACGCTCACCGTGGTGCCATCGGGGAATGTGACGTTGACGGTCGAGCCAGGCTCGCCCGTTCCCGACACTGTCAGTGTGCCGTTGGGATTTGCGGCGCTTGTCGCTGTCGGCGCGAGCGGAGCTGTCGAATCCGTGTACGGCGTCGTCGCCGTTGGCGAGACGTTTCCAGAAGGATCGGTAACCGCAACGCTGGTTGGACCAGACGGCTGCGGCGCAGCCGAAGTCACGGAATAGGAGCCATTGGCAGCAACGGGAACAGTGGCCGTCGTGCCGTCGGGGAACGTGACTCTAGCGGTCGAGCCAGGTTCACCTGCCCCCGATACAGTCACCGTACCATTTGGATTAGCTGCAACCGCGGATGTTGGCGCCAATGGCGCAGACGAGTCCGTGTAAGTGCCGGTTGTGGCGGGCGACTGATTGCCAGCAGCATCTTGGCCGATAGCCGAAACCGGGCCCGACGGCTGGGGTGCGGCCGAGGTCGCAGAGTAGGTGCCATTGGCGGCAACCAGAACAGTGGCTTTGGTGCCGTCCGGGAACGTGACCTTGATGATTGATCCGGGTTCGCCGGTGCCTGAGACGGTCAATGTTCCATTTGGATTTGCGGCCGTGATCATTGCCGGCTTCAGCGGTGCCGTCGTGTCGGCAAAGGTGGTCGTGGTGGCGGGCGACGTATTGCCCGCAGCATCTTTGTCGATGACGGAGACGATGCCCGAGGTCTGAGGCGTGGCCGATGTCGCTGAATAGGTGCCGTTTGCAGCAACGGGAATGCTGGCAGTGGTTCCATCGGGGAACGTAGCCGTCACGGTCGAGCCTGGCTCACCGGTTCCCGAAACCGTCACGGTGCCATTCGGATTGGTCGCGGCCGATGCCGTTGGCGCAAGCGGTGCTGTGGCATCGCTGAATGATTTTGTTGTGACAGGCGAGCGGTTTCCAGCGGGGTCTTGGCCGGCAACCGACACGGTACCCGAGGGCTGGGGTGTCGCCGAGGTGGCCGTGTAAGTGCCATTGGTTGCGACAGGAACCGTTGCCGTCGTACCATCGGGGAATGTAACCGTGACGGTCGCGCCTGGCTCACCTGTGCCAGCAACCGTTAGCGTGCCGTTCGGGTTGGCGGCCGTCGATGCCGTAGGTGCTAGCGGTGCAGTGGTATCAACATAAGGGCTGGCCGTCGCAGGCGAGGCGTTGCCTGCGGCGTCGGTTGCAACAGTCTGCGTTGGACCCGATGGCTGTGGCGTCGCCGAGGTCGCAGAATATGTACCCGTGGGGCCAACCGGAACGGTTGTTGATGTTCCATCGGGGAAGGTGACCTTAACAGTCGAGCCCGGTTCCGCCGTGCCTGACACCGTCAGTGTGCCGTTCGGGTTGGCAGCCGTCGCCGCCGAGGGAGCCAGTGGCGCTGAAGCGTCGATGGTGTTGAGAGTTGTCGCCAGTGACGTGTTTCCGGCGGCATCCTTATCAACAACCGTCACTGTCCCGGAGGTTTGCGGCGTGGCCGACGTCGCTGTGTATGTGCCGTTAGCAGCAACAGCGACCGTCGTGGTCGTGCCATCGGGGAAGGTCACTGTCACTGTCGAGCCTGGTTCGCCGGTTCCTGTGACTTTCAGCGTGCCGTTAGAATTCGCCGAAACAGCCGCCGTCGGAGCAATTGGCGCTGCCGTATCGGCATAAGCACTTGTGATAGCAGGCGACGCGTTACCGGCCGCATCCATATCGACGACGGAAACCGCGCCCGAGCGCTGCGGTGTTGCCGACGTAACGCTGTAAGCACCGTTCGCGGCAACGGGCACCGTGGCGGTCGTGCCATCTGGGAAGGTAACTCTCACAGTTGAGCCAGGCTCACCTGTACCCGATACGGTGAGCGTGCCGTTAGAGTTGGCGGCCGTCGATGATGTGGGAGCAACGGGCGCGGCGCTGTCGGAATAAGATGTCGCCGTTGCCGGTGAAGCATGTCCTGCCGGGTCGGTTGCGACAACTGAAGTTGCGCCGGAAGGCTGCGGCGTGGCCGATGTTGCTGAGTATGATCCGTTGGCACCCGCTGGCACAGTGGCTGTGCTGCCATCGGGGAACGTGACTTTGACGGACGAGCCAGGCTCGGCAGTGCCCGACACTGTCAGGGTTCCGTTCGGGTTCGCCAGCGTTGCCGAAGTAGGAGCAACAGGCGCCGTGGTGTCGGTGTAGGTCCCCGCCGTTGCGGACGAAGTATTGCCTGCTGTGTCGGTGACTTTGACAGACACGGGACCGGTCGGTTGCGGGGCAGCGGACGTCGCGGAATATGTGCCATTGGCGGCGACCGTCGCCGTACCCTTCGTGCCATCAGGGAAGGTCACGGTGGTGGTCGCGCCCGGTTCCCCCGTGCCTGATACAGTCAAGGTTCCATTCGCATTGGCCTTTGTAGCTGCCGTGGGCGCGAGCGGCGCCGTGGCATCGGTCGCAGTCTGCGTCGCGCTTGAAGATGTGTTGCCAGACGCGTCGGTCGCAGCAACGGACACGGGCCCCGAAGTTTGCGGCGTCGCAGACGTGGTCGCATAACTGCCGGTTGGACCAGCGGTGACCGTCGATTTTGTTCCATCGGGAAAAGTGACGGTGACCTTAGAACCTGGCTCCGCCGTACCGGACACCGTCATCGTGCCGTTGGAATTTGCAGTCGTTGTGGACGTGGGGGCAACTGGCGCTGTCGTATCCTTGAATGTGCTGGTCGCGGGCGCGGACGAATGACCGTTGGTGTCTGTAATAGTGGCCTTAATGGTTCCTGATGGCTGCGGCTGTGCTGACGTCAGCGTAAACGTGCCGTTGGAGCCGACCTTCGTCGATGCAGTCGTGCCATCCGGAAAGGTGATTTTGACGACCGATCCCGCTTCTCCGCTGCCGTGGACGGACATGGTGCCATCCGCATTCAGGACCTTCGAGATTTTCGGACTGCTAGGAGTTTTTGAGCCGGTGTCTTCACTGCTCGAAGAGTCGCCGCTTCCGCTGCCACCTGCGGCTGCGAGGCCCAGTCCGCCGAGTGCCAGTGCGGCGAGAGCCGGAAGCATGCCGTCAAGCCCGCCTGCGGCCCCTGCTGCATCGCCTGCCGCAGCGGCATTTCCATCAGGAATAACACTGTCGAGGGGGATCTGGTCTGGTCCGACCGTAATCTGATCGAGGCCAGTTTCTGGTTGGGTATAGAAATTGTGCAAGCGAATGGGTTTTTTGCCTTTGACCTCAATGATCAGGTCATTGCCTTGGCGATGGACCGATTTGACGGCACTCGGTTCGATATTATTTAGATGATAGGCAGCATTCTCCAAAAGCCCGGAATTAGCATTTCCGATTTGGGCGGCGTCCTTGCTATCTCCAGCGCCAGCCTGGGTTGTCGAGGCTGCCAATTTCGAATTCGTGATGGGCATTGTCATGTATATTGATCCTGATGATGAGGAGTTGCATCCACCGGCTGTGGTATAAATATGCGCTCAATCATAGGGTGTACTCTCTAATCGTGAATATTTTCTTCATTATGAAGCGCTAATCAATCCTTTATGTCCGGCAATTTTTCTCCCATTTGCCCAAGGGGCCTATGCAATTCGATATACAATTGGAGCTGAATTGGGGGCGGAACAGTTGAAAAGTCCCTTCTAGGGTGGTGATTGAGTTCACGGTAAAGAGGAGGCAAGCCGAGAAATCGCCGGGTGAAAATAAATATTCTCCCGCGTTTGCTTCACGGCTCAAATATAGAAATGGCTGGGCATGAGATTCGGAAAATGCTCTAGCGTTCCGTCAACCGGCGCGTTGAACCTGATCGGCGATCATGGCGTAGAGCAGATCGAGATCTTGCGGACGCGACAGGCGGTGACCGCCGTCGGGCACTTCGCGCAGCCTGACCCAATCGCCCTTCAGCAATCCCACGAGCTTGCGCGTATGTTCTGGGGGCACGTCGGTATCGAGAGCGCCCTGCATGATCGACACCGGGCGTCCGGGATCGAAGGCTGTTGTCCCGATCAGATTTTCGCGGCCGTCTTCGATGAAGCGGCGCGTGATGACGTAGCCGTCCGGATCGTATTGCGACGGCCGTACCCAGCGCCCTTTGGTCAGAATATCGTTGCGTGCGTTTGGTGGAAACGCATCCCACATCAACGCTTCGGTGAGATCCCAGGCGGGCGCGATGAGCACGAGCCCGACAATGCGTGCGAGCCGCGAGTCGTCTGCTTCAAGGAGGCGCTTAAGCATTAAAAGCGCGATGTATCCCCCCGTACTCGAACCTGCGAGTATGACGGGCCCCTCCGTTACCTGTGTGAAAACGGCGAGCGCTTCTTCAAGCCAATCACTGATGACGGCGTCTTCAAAGCGCCCCTCCGAGCGGCCGTGACCGGAATAGTCGAACCGCGTCAGTCCTAAACCTTGGTCGCGTGCCCAAACGGCCAAAGCTTCTGCTTTGGTCGACACCATGTCGGACTTCAAACCTGTCAACCAAATGAGGCTCGGAGCCGCCTTTTTTGCAGGCGGCGCGTTGAGGTACGCGATGCGCCGCCTTTTCGCGCCATCGCCCACTCTAAGCATTTGTAACAATTGCGGATCCGGGGCAGTCATCCTATGAGCAATCCTCAATGAACGCGCTCGCGCCCGGCGGCCGGTTCTCCGGAGGAGAGTCGCGGGCGCAAAGCACAAAACGGAGGCCGATTTGACTGCGGCACGCCCAACCATACTGCAAATCATTCCCGAACTGGAAACGGGAGGCGCTGAACTATCGACCGTCGAAATGGCGGGTGCAATCGTTGCGGCAGGCGGGCGGGCACTGGTGTTGTCGGAAGGCGGACGGCTGGTTTGCAGAATGGTTGCGGCCGGCGCGGAGTTCATCCCGTTTCCAGCCGCTACAAAAAACCCCGCGCGCATGCTCTGGAATGCCCGCCAGATCGCGCAGACAATCGAACGCGAGGGGGTCAGCCTTGTTCATGCGCGCAGCCGTGCACCTGCCTGGAGTGCGATGATCGCCGCGCGCCGCACAGGCGTGCCGTTCGTCACGACCTATCACGGTGCATACAGCGAAAATGGACGGCTCAAGAACGCCTACAACAGCGTTATGGCCCGCGGGGATGTCGTGATCGCCAACTCGCAATACACGGCCCGCCTCATTCAATCGCGCTACCAAACGACCGATGGCCGGGTGCGGGTGATTTACCGCGGCATCGACGGCACACAGTTTGATCCCGCGCGGGTGACCGGCGGCGAGGTCGCGCACTTGCGACGGACGTGGAACGTCGGGCCTGAGCAGAAAATAGTCTTACAGGCCGCGCGTCTGACGGCGTGGAAGGGCCACGGCGCTGTCATTGCAGCTGCAAAAATGCTGAAAGACCAAGGCCGCCTGGACGCCGCTGTTTTTGTGCTGGCGGGCGATGCGCAAGGCCGCGACGGCTATCGTAGCAAGCTCGAAAAGGACATTGCGCAAGCGGGTCTGCAAGACCATATGAGGCTTCCTGGTCACGTTGAAAACATGGCAGCGGCGTACCGCGCGGCGCATGTGGCTGTCGTGGCTTCGACCGAGCCTGAAGCATTCGGCCGAACGGCGGCCGAGGCGCAGGCCATGGGCTGTCCCGTGATCGCGACCAACATCGGCGCGCCGCCCGAAACGGTTCTCGCGTTGCCGTCTGTGGCCTCCAACCAGCGGACAGGCTGGCTGGTGGCCCCCGCCGACCCCCGCGCATTGGCCGATGCCTTAGGCGAGGCGCTGGCGCTTGAGCCCTCCGCCCTTGCCGAGCTTGGCCGCCGGGCCCGCGCCCACGTGCTCGCCGCCTTTACGCTTGATGACATGCGACGGCAGACTTTGGCAGTGTACGACGGTTTACTGAATACTGGCCTAGAACAGGCCTATAATGGTGGCAAACGCGGAACATCCACCTGAAAGACGCGTTGCATTCGTACGGCAGAGCTTGACTTGTGGTCAGACTTTCTCAATTCTCTTGACACAAATGACAGGCTAAATCGTCTGCGATCGTGTATGTACCTTGCACGGCGAAGTTACATTCGCGCCTAACACCATAAGTATTTGAAACAACGACAGGAGACACAACATCCGTAAGCCTATGCGAGCCGCGCCGGAGCGCGAGCCGTCCGGACCCAAGATCAATGATGCGATCCGGGCCAGAGAAGTCCGTCTGATCGACGAAACCGGTCAGAACGTTGGAGTCGTCAGCCGCTTTGACGCGCAGGCGCGCGCCGAAACCGCAGGCCTCGATCTCGTCGAGATTTCGCCCGATGCCGAGCCGCCGGTCTGCAAAATCCTGGATTATGGCAAGTACAAGTACCAGGAGCAGAAGAAGGCCGCTGAGGCGCGTAAACATCAAAAGATCGTTGAAATCAAAGAAATAAAGATGCGCCCTGGCATCGACGACAACGATTACGATGTCAAAATGCGCGCCATTCGCCGTTTCTTTGAAGAAGGCGACAAGGTCAAGATCACGCTGCGTTTCCGTGGCCGCGAAATGGCCCATCAGGAACTCGGCATGAACGTGCTGAAGCGCGTGCGCAGCGACTGCGAATCAATCTGCAAAGTCGAATCCGAACCCCGCTTCGAAGGCCGCCAAATGGTGATGGTGCTGGCGCCCAAGTAAGCGCGCTGGCGCACTGCCATAAATCCAGCTCGCACATAAACGCAAGCCGCCCGCCGCTTAATTGTGACGGGCGGTTTGCGTTCGTGGCGGCGGTAAGGGATTATTTACGACCTCGGGCCGATTATTACCACATGGTCAATTTGTGGTCCCGCGCATGAACTACCTCCAATCGCTGCTCGCGCTCGACGCCACGGCGTTGGCGACCTTCGACTTCGAGGCGGGGCCGCCGGTGCGCGTCGAGCAACCAAGTTCGGCGGCGACGGCTCGCCTGTTACAGGCCCTATGGCGCGAAGCGGCAACTGCGGCCACCTTCATTGCCGTTTCAGCCAGCATTGCCAACGTCTTGGCCGATCGGTCAGTGGCTTGCCCAGTCAATGTCCAGGCCTTCGAAACCTACGTGCTGCCGCAGACACCGATCTTTGCATCTGCTCTGCCAGGGTTTATCGCGGGCGATCAGCTCGCGGAGCTAAGTGAACCGTACCAGGATTTTGAAGCCAGGATCGGCTTGGCCCGCCGCATGGCGCTGGCTTTCGCGCGGGAAGCTCATGGCCGGCCGGCCGAGCGCACCGTCGATCTCGTGACATTGCAGGACGCGCTGCATAACGCAGCTGCTGCCGCCTCGACCCTGATGGCCGGACTGGTGGATAGCTGCCGTACCCTGCCGCTCGATATGGATTTCGCCGCCGTCGAGACCGCTCATCCGCGGCTTTCGAATTTGCTGCTGGCCGTGGCGCGGGGTGGGCATCCCTGCGTTGAGGCCGACGGCTGTGTCATCGTGCCGGGATGGGCCGAACGGCGCCATCACGCACGCTACGGAGTTGATTTCGATGTGGAAATCGAAACGTCGCTCGGGATTTATAGTGCCAAAGCCTTTGATGCGGGCCAGGGCGGCATCGGTCTCGATGGCGGCATTTCTGTAGAAATCGGCGACACCATCAACGTGCGCATCCCCGATGGCCGCACGCTCAACGCACGGATCGCTTGGGTGGCGGGAAGCCGATCGGGCGCCACTTTCATCCAGCCCCTAGGGCGCGACGACCCGCTTTTGCGATGTCTCGCCTGACGCCATACACCGTTCATTGGCCGCACGCGCCCACGGTCGGCTTGCATCTAAGCCGCAAACCCCTCCATAATTCCGCGGCATTGCTGGGCAATAGCTCGACTGGAATACTCGGGGGAGACGAAGACTGATGGCTTTTCTGTCCAATGAAGCGCGCATCAAGGTGGCGGTCGCAGGGCTTGCGGCACTGCTGATGGCTGGCTGCAGCAGCTCTTCGAACCCGTTCAACAACGCCAACGAACTCGACCGGACGTTTATCGGGGCCGCCCAAACCTGGGACCTCGACAAGAACAGTGTTGTGTCGTGCGACGAGTGGAAACAATATGCCTCGACGTCTTTGCGGGAGGCTGACGGCAACGGCGATGGCGCGCTGTCGTCCGATGAGTTCGCGGTGATGGCCAAGAGCGACCGGCTCTTTTCTGTGGCCGACGCCAAGTATTTCGACGCCAACTCGGACGGGCGCATTACGTCCGACGAATTGACCGGCAAGCAAAATCGCGCCTTCAATCTGCTGGA
>JANNUW010000235.1:0-9012 GCA_031414095.1 Hyphomicrobium sp.
ATCACCCGGACGCGCGCCCAAGCGCTGATAGGCGGCGGCCACGTCAGGATCAATGACGAGACCGTCCACGACACAAGCCGAAGGCTCAAAAACAACGACGCGATATCGTGCGTGGTGCCCCCCGCCGAGGATGCCGAACCGGCCGGCGAAGCGATCCCGCTCAAAATTGCCTATGAGGACCCGTATCTTATCGTTGTCGATAAACCGCCCGGCCTCGTCGTTCATCCCTCAGCCGGGCACGGCACGGGCACGCTCGTCAACGCGTTGATTGCCCACTGCGGGGACTCGCTGTCAGGCATCGGCGGCGTCAAGCGGCCAGGCATTGTGCATCGCCTCGACAAAGAAACGTCGGGTTTGCTCGTTGTCGCCAAAACCGATGCGGCCCACCAGGGATTGGCCGAACAATTCGCGTCACACGGCGCCGATGGCCGCCTGCAGCGAACATACCGGGCGATCGTATGGGGCGCGCCGCTGCGCCCGGCCGGGATTATCGACGCGGCGCTGGCGAGGTCGTCGCACAATCGGACCAAGATCGCGATCACCGCGCAAGGCCTGGGTCGCCACGCGGTAACCCACTATGCGACCGTGCAGACGTTCGCAGGCCGCCAAGCCAAAATCGTCGCCTCGCTGCTAGAACTGGAGTTAGAGACCGGCAGGACGCATCAAATTAGGGTCCACTTGTCGAGCCTGGGCCACCCCGTCGTCGGCGACGCTGTTTATGGAGCCGGGTTTAAGGCCAGCATCAATCTCCTGAACGACGAGGCGAAAGCCGCGGTCGAAGCCATGGACCGGCAGGCTTTACATGCTGCCGTTCTGGGATTTCAACATCCAATCAGCGGCAAAGGCCTTCGCTTCGAAAGTCCCTTACCTCCCGATATGGCGCGCCTCCTGGCGGCACTCACAAAGTCGTGATTAAGCCAGATACCGCCTTTTGGTAGGCCGTTACGCAACTGTAATTGAACCACCGGGCGTCCACAGCGTTATATATTGTTCAGGGGCGTCCCAGCGAGACGGGCAGACTAGGAAAGGACGTGGCGCGTAAAGCTGCGTTGTAGGGAAATGGCGGCATCTATCAACTCACCCCCCTCAGTTGCCGAGGGCTCGCTGGGGCTGACGCGTTATCTCGAAGAGATCCGCAAGTTTCCGATGCTCGAGCCAGACGAGGAATACATGCTGGCTAAGCGTTGGACAGAACATGCCGACACGGCTGCTGCTCATAAACTCATCACCTCACATCTGCGGCTGGTGGGTCGTATCGCCATGGGTTACCGCGGTTATGGCCTTCCGATCGGCGAAGTGATTTCAGAAGGCAACGTCGGTCTAATGCAGGCGGTGAAGCGCTTCGAGCCCGATCGTGGCTTCCGCCTCTCTACTTATGCCATGTGGTGGATCAGGGCTTCCATTCAAGAGTACATCTTGCGGTCGTGGAGCCTTGTCAAAATGGGCACCACGGCCTCGCAGAAAAAGTTGTTTTTCAATCTGCGTCGCACCAAGAGCCAGTTGCAGGCCCTCGAAGAGGGAGATCTGAAGCCCGAGACGGTCAAGGCAATCGCCAAGAAGCTCGGCGTCAGTGAATCAGACGTTGTGTCGATGAACCGGCGCCTGGGCGGTGATGCATCGCTGAATGCGCCTGTTCGCTCCGATCAGGAAGCCGGCGAGTGGCAGGATTGGCTGGCCGACGACACGCCCGACCAGGAAGAGCGCTTGGTCGAAGCTCAGGAAAGCAGTTTGCGCAGATCATTCCTGTCGGGCGCGCTCGATACATTGAACGAGCGCGAACGCCGGATTTTTGAGGCTCGTCGCATGGCGGAAGAGCCGATCACGCTCGAGGAGCTGTCGACCGAGTTCAATGTCAGCCGCGAGCGCGTACGCCAGATCGAAGTGCGCGCCTTCGAAAAAGTTCAAAAGGCTGTTCAAGATGCTGCCAAGTCTCACGCGCTCGGCGGGCAAGGATCCAAAGCGGCAGCGATCACAAAATCCGCACAGGCGCCGAGGCTGACAGTCATTTAAGCGTCACTGCAAAAAATTGCGCGGCGTGAGTTTTCTCAACGCCACGCGAATCGCTTATGATGTTCGTATCCGGGAATACGTTCCGCGCCATGTCCAGGCACGGGATCGGATGAGAGTGCACGTGTCAGATGAAAGAGGGGCAACTTGCCCTTGTATCTTCTGCAGAGAAATCCAAACTCTGGTTTGGCTGCCAGGCGCTTTCGAGCCCTCGGCCGGATGTGGAACGGCGACGAACAGCGCTGTTCAAGGGAACATTCGTTTTCAAGCGTGTACACGCCGCTCACCCGGCTGTTCGACCCCGCAACATCACAACCGTTACTGAGATGGCATTTTCGCTTTCGAGTTCGCTCGCCCCGGGCGGTCTCTAATGCTTGCGAACGCCAGCTCGCAGCGCGTGGCGCGTTTGTGCGCGCCAGTGATTTGCGTCACGCCTCACCTTGGAGCAGACCCCATGATGACGCCCTTCCCACTCAGGTCCAACAACGCTATTTCAAAGACGCTTCGTCTCGACGACGATAAGTCACGATACTGGCTGTTCATGCTGCTCTTACTACTTCAGCCTGTCTATCCTCCATGTATTTCCTGAATAGGTCGCGCCGGCGTTGCGTTAAAAGGTAATGCTGGCAGAACAATAAAAAAGGCTGGTCTCGCCGACCGGCCTTTTTATTTGGCAATTAAGTGTGATACCAGCGGACGCGTGTCGCCGCGCGCAAAGAAAAATAATACCGGCGCGCCATCTACTGATCGAAGACTTAAAACTTTGGCGCGCCAGCGTGCGGCGTTCGCTGCTACCGCGCAAGCCGCAAGAGCGTGAAATCTTTAACAATAGCGCGGAAAGCGGCCACCAGCTCGTCGCTATCGCTTGCATCGTAGAATTTCGACGACGAGGTCGCGCACGTTTCAAGAACGTCTTTGATCGCGTTGTTCGTCACTTCGAAAGCAACCGTGTAGAGTTCGATCTGCTTAGCTTTAATTTTTATGCACTAGCGTCCGCTTAACGCGGACGTGGAAGCGGCAAAACTACATTGGAAGCCGGGACATTTGGTTGGAGAAGTAATTCTCGATCGCCGTTTTGATCGAATCTGAGACCTTGTCGCGCCAGGTTTCGGACTTCAGCTGCTCGGCATCTTCCTTATTGGTGACGTACGCCAGTTCGATCAAGACGGCTGGAAACTTAGCCGTTTTCAGAACGCGGAAGCCGGCCTGTTGATCGGGGTCGTCGCGCAGCGTCGTCGTTTCGCCCATGTTCTCGATGACCGCGCGCGAGAAAAGACTGGTCCGCTCCTGGGTAGCGTCGACTTCGCGTTGCGCCAGATCCGACAGGATATTGCGTACCGCCGAAAGATCGCCGGCCCCGCCGCTTGCGGTCTGAACAGCAGACACATCGCTGCTCGACAGAACGTTGCTTGAGACTTCGCCCTTCGCGGAGCGTTTGAGCGAATTGGCAACGCCATCACGCAATGAGTAGATGGTCGCGCCGCGGGCTTTGTTTTGTGCGTAGTCGGCATGCACGGCAATGAAGAGCGCGGCCTTGTTATTCTCGGCGAATTCGATGCGATCCGACAACGGGATGAACACGTCGTCGTCTCTCGTCATCTGAACTTTATAGCGCCCCGTCGCCTCGAGCTTGTCGCGCAACGCTTTTGAGAACGCCAGAACAACGTCTTTTTCGACGGCACCGTTTTTCACGGCACCGCTATCGTGGCCGCCGTGCCCAGGATCGATCACAATGATGGGCTTATAGCTTTTGGCGGCTTTAACGCTGGGCTTTTGCGCACGTTGCGGCAAGGGGGGCTGCAAACCTATAGCACCCAGGCCCGCTGCAGAGGCTTTAAACGTCAAGCGCCGGTTGGCCTTGGTCAGGGCCTGCACGGGCACGATGTCGAGGGCAAGTTGCTGAGTTTTCCCGTCTGCGGATTTTTCGATATTGGCGCTCTGGACGACAACCGGCTCGGTCATCTCGATGACGATGCGCGCCTTGCCGGGAGCCGATTCACCGGCCCGGAACGAATTTACGAGACCGGCGGCTTTACCGTCCGGTGCGCCCGGCAACCGGAGCGCCACATCGGGCAGATCGACGATCACGCGGTTCGGGTTTGATAACGAAAAAACCTGAAACTCGACGGTCTTGGGCAAGCCGATTAGGAAGCGTGTGCGCAAAGGATGACTGATCAGCGTCGCCTTGTTGGCCGCCGGTTTTACCGCCGGCACGGGCACCACGTCTGCCGCAGCAAGCTTTAGCGCTGGCTCGACGGCCGCGGGCTGCCCTGACTGCGACGTCTCATCGGCGGCCCAAACAGGCGCACCAAGGGCCGCGAGGCAAAAATATACTGCGAGCGGCGCAAGAGGCCGCATCGTTCGTAACGTCATTATGCTTGACCCCCGTTTACGCACTACGGTCCAATTTGCGGGACAGCCCGAGTTTGCTCTCAGAAAAATGGCATTTTCCAGAACATGCTCAAACTTTGTTATGAAGTTATAAACGTTAAGGACGAATTAACGCCACATTGCGGCCTGCTGGCAAAAACGTCGGCAACCCGCCAACTGTCAGCGTTTCCAGCGTTCGGCCGCTCCGCCATCGCAATCACGCGCATCGACCCACGAACCGCTACCGTCGGCCGACGTTTCCTTTTTCCAAAACGGCGCGCGCGATTTCAAATAATCCATCAGAAACTCGGCAGCATGGAACGCGGCCGCCCGATGTGCGGACGCCGTGATCACGAGCACGATGTTGTCGCCAGGCAAAAGTTCGCCATAGCGATGAACGATCAGACTGGCGTCGAGCGGCCAGCGTTGCAGCGCCTCCCGCTCGACGGACGCGAGTTCAGCTTCCGTCATGCCCGGATAGTGTTCGAGAACCATCGATGCGATGGACGCGCCGCCGGCTTGGCCACGCACCGTGCCGGTAAAAGTGACGATGGCGCCGATGTCGGTATTGCCGGCCGTCAGCGCTTTGATCTCGCACCCCGTATCGAAGTCTTCGGCTTGCACGCGCACAGCCACGTCTTTATCCTCCCGTCACGGGTGGAAAAAATGCGATCTCGCGGGCACCCGTGACCAGGGCGTCGTCTTTCACGTGGAGCTGATCGATCGCGGTGCGGATCACTTGGGGCCGGGAAAAGGCCGCCTCGTACCCTGAGCCACGCGTTCGCAACCAGCCGATCGTATCGGCGACGTTCTTAACCGTGGCTGGCAGGGACACGACTTCGCTGGCCATGCCGATCTTTTCACGCACCCAGGCGAAATACAGGAGTTTCACGGTCGTCGGCGTGTCGTCCGGCATCGGACTAGCGCTCCATCGCGTGCCGGACGCCGGCCTTCAAATAATCGAAGCCAGTCCACAGCGTCAGCAGAGCTGCGAGCCACAGAATCGATAAACCGAGGTCCGTGATGCGCGGCACCAGCTTGTCGGCGGCAGGACCGGCGAGCAGTACGGCGAGCGCAATCATTTGCAGCGCGGTCTTCCATTTGGCCAGCTGCGAAACGTGAACCTTGACGTTGAGCTCGGCCAAAAATTCGCGCAGCCCCGAGACCAGTATTTCGCGGCACAGAATGATGACCGCCGCCCAGATATAAAAGCCCGAGATCGTATGATCGTAAACCAGCATCAGCAGCGTCGCGCCGACGATCAACTTGTCGGCAATCGGATCGAGCATGCGGCCAAGTGCCGATTGCTGTGCCCACGCGCGCGCCAGATAGCCGTCGAGCCAGTCGGTCAGGGCGGCCGCCACAAACAGCAGAAAGGCCGACCAGCGCGCCGCATCACCCTGCAAAAAATACAGGCATGCGACGAGCAACGGCACGGCGGCAATGCGCGCGTACGTCAGCACATTGGGCAGACTGGTTGCGAAACTTCGTGAAACGGCTTGCTCCATAATCTTGCTAGACCACTCGATTGCAACGGCGTCAATGGGGTCGCGGGAGGCAACCGGCGTGTCTGGCCGGAACACAGGATTATTACCTCGAAGTTCAGTGACTTTAGAGCTTGAGGTGGCTTAGGATACGGCTTCCTTTAAGGACTGTACGCGGGAATGGTCTGATGCGGATTGCGGTCAACGTCGCGGCCTTTTATGCGGCCTGGTTTGCGGCGGTCACGGCCGCGGCCGAGGGCTGGCCCTGGGCGGCCGTTAGCGTCTGCGTTGCCGTCGCCGCGCTGCACCTTATCACTTCGGCGCGGCGAGGCGTCGAATTCGGCCTCATGGCCGCTTCAGCTTTGGCCGGTTTTGGTGTCGAAACATTCATGCTGCAGGCGGGCTTGGCAACGTATGCCTCGAGCGGCCCGTTTGAAGGTTTCGCGCCGGTCTGGCTCGTCGCTTTGTGGATGGCCTTCGCGACACTTTTTAACGTCAGCTTCGCGTGGTTGAAGCCGCGCCTGTGGCTGGCGATATTGTTTGCCTTCGTGGGCGGGCCAGCGACTTACTTTGCCGGCGCTAAACTAGGAGGCATGCAGCTCGCCCAACCGGAATGGCTGAGCCTTGCCGTCATCGGAGTGCTGTGGGCTGTCGCGTTTCCTATTCTATTAATAATGGCCCGGTTGACCGATCCCGAAGAAACCCGCTCCGATCAAACCAAAACTGTGACCGCAGGTTCTCGCGTCACGACGACGGCCAATCCGTCCAAGTCTGGCCGCGCTACTTCTGGTCGTTAAAGAAGTCGTAGATCTTTTGCGCCATCTCGGCAGAAACCCCCTCGACAGCTTTCAGATCTTCGATGCCGGCTTTGGAAACCGATTTAGCCGAGCCAAAGTGCTTCATCAGAGCCCGGCGGCGTTTGGGCCCGATGCCGCCAATATCGTCCAGCGGATTGGCGCTGATGGCCTTTGAGCGCTTGGCCCTATGCGTGCCGATGGCAAAGCGATGCGCCTCATCGCGCAAACGCTGCACAAAATAAAGGACGGGGTCACGCGGCTCGAGCATGAAGGGATTGGGATTCTTGGGAACGTGAAAATGTTCGCGCCCGGCATCGCGTTCGGGGCCCTTGGCAACGCCCACCAGCGCGATATCGGCCAGCCCGAGTTCGGCCATCACCTCGCACGCCACGCCCAGTTGACCAGCGCCGCCGTCGATCAGCACGAGGTCGGGGCGGGCAGAAAAATCCGTCTCCTTGGGCGCCGCCACGTCGGGCGGTGACGCCTCGTGGGATCCGCTTTGCGCGAGCCTTTTGAAGCGCCGTATCAGCACTTGGCGCATCATGGCGTAATCATCGCCCGGCGTCAGCCCGTCGGCTTTTATATTGAACTTCCGGTAGGCGCTTTTCATGAAGCCTTCTGGGCCCGCGACGATCATGCAGCCGACCGCGAAGCTGCCGGAGATATGGCTGTTGTCGTAGACTTCGACGCGTTCGGGCATTTCGGTTAGCCCGAAGCGCTCGCCCAATGCCTGCAGCAGCTTGGCCTGCGATGAGCTCTCGGCAAGCTTGCGGCCCAACGCTTCCCGGGCGTTGTTGAGTGCGTGTTCGACGAGGCCCGATTTGGTCCCGCGTTGCGGCACACGGATGTCAATCTTCCGCTGCGCTTTGATCGACAAAGCCTCGGCCATCAACTCGCAATCGGCGATCGCGTGCGACAGCAAAATCAGGCGCGGGACAGGCTTGTCGTCATAGAATTGAGCAATGAAGCTTTCCAAGACTTCCTCGACAGCCACGGCTTTGTCGGCCTTTGGATAATAGGCCCGGTTGCCCCAGTTTTGTCCGGTGCGGAAGAAGAACACCTGGATGCACGTCTGCCCGCCCTCCTGATGGGCTGCAAAGACGTCGGCTTCCTCCACGCCCTCGGGATTGATGCCCTGGTCGGCCGTCACATGCGCCAGAGCCCACAAGCGATTGCGGAATTTGGCCGCTTGCTCATATTCGAGCGCATCGGCAGCTTTCTCCATCATGTCATGCAGCTGTTCGCGCATGGTCTGGCTGCCGCCGCGCAAAAACAACACCGCCTCATTAACCAGTTTTTGATAATCCTCGGGCTCGATTTCGCGCGTGCACGGCGCCGAACAGCGCTTGATCTGATGAAGAAGGCACGGCCGCGTGCGGCTATCGAAAACAGCATCCGAACACGAGCGCAGCAAGAACCCGCGCTGCAGCATGTTGATCGTTCGATTGACCGCGCCGCCCGACGCGAAAGGGCCGAAATAGTCGCCCTTGGTCGTCCGCGCACCGCGGTGTTTCATGACCTGCGGAGCCGGTGTGTCGCTGCGGATCAGGATATAGGGAAACGACTTGTCGTCGCGCATCAGCACATTGTAGCGCGGCTTGAACCGCTTAATCAGATTGGCTTCGAGCAACAGCGCTTCCGCTTCGGTATGGACGGTTACGAACTCCATGGCGACCGTGGCCGCGATCATCCGTTGAATACGGTTCGCGTGACCCGACGCCCGCGCGTAGCTCGAGACGCGCGCTTTGAGGTTCCGGGCTTTGCCGACATAGATGACCTCGCCGGCCGCATTGAGCATCCGATAGACGCCAGGTTGCGTCGTCAGCGTTTTCAGATGAGCCGCGATAACGGCGACGCCAGCGTCCGGCGATGGTCCTGCAACGGCGTCATCTGGAGACTGCACGGCTTGATTTTCGAGTTCCGACATAGGCCGAACATTGGCCCCGATAAGCCCCGCGTCAAGACGTTTACACCGCTCGTGCGCGGCTATTGGGGAAGCTTCAGCTGAGGCGCCTTAACGCGAACCGACGACGGCGACTTGGGTTCTGGTTCAAGATGAGAGTGGCGGATCATAAACTCACGCATCGCCTCCAACACCGGCGCCCAGCCGCGCAACGGCTTTGCAATCGACGTTAAAATGCTCAAGTGCCCGATTTTGGCCAACTCGAGCGTTTGGACAGTGGTTCCCGAGACCTGAAGTGCGCGGGCGAGATCGCGCATGTTGCTGATTTTGGTGATGTCGTCGTCGAGCCCATGCATCAAAAGCGTAGGCGGTCCGCCGGCTTTTGCAAAGGTCACCGGCCGGGCCACATCGGGGGTGTTGGCCACATCACCAAAGGCGGATTTAGTCGAGG
>JANNUW010000236.1:0-2077 GCA_031414095.1 Hyphomicrobium sp.
GGACTTTCGCGCCGAAGTGCAGCGCCTAGCGTCGGCACGGGCGCGCATCGACGGTCGCGCTCCAGCCGCTCGCTTCCTTCGTGTAGCGCGTCGATTGCCCGGCCGACGCGGAGAAACTCGCCCACAAGCGGCCATATTCAAAGTTGGTAAAGTCAATCCACGATGCAATGGCGGCAGCCCGTGCGGCCGGCTTCGTCGCGCCCGGTCCTGAACCGGAATGGCCGTGATTGGTCATGCAGAGGCGGCCGTTCGCGCGGTCGACATCGTGCTCGATGGCTAGGCCCGTGTCTTCAGCGCTGGCATGACGTGCGCTGGTAAGCGACAGCGTGGCCACTGCGGCAACGATAGCAAAAACCTTCATCGATCAACTCCCACCCCCGCCGCAAAATCAGGTGGGATTTTTCTCCCGAAGCATTGCGAAGTCAACCTCGGCCCACGCGGCGGCCAGCATCTATTATTTAGTCGCGCACGCCAAAAATAGCGGAGCCGACGCGCACATGGGTCGCACCGAATTGCACGGCAGTTTCAAAGTCGCTGCTCATGCCCATGCTAAGGGCCACGACGCTGGCTTCGCGGGCAAGCTTGCCCAAGAATGCAAAATGCACTGCTGGCTCCTCTTCGACGGGCGGGATGCACATCAGACCAGCAATTTCGAGTTTCAACTCATCGCGGCACATGGCAACGAAGGCGCTCGCATCACGCGGGGCAACGCCGGCCTTCTGCGGCTCCTCGCCGGTGTTGACCTGCACGAAAAGTTGGAGCTGTTTACTAGCGTGCGCCATTTCTTCCGCAATGGCCTTGGCAATCTTGGGCCGGTCGATCGTATGGATCGCATCGAATAATGCGACTGCTTCTTTAGTTTTGTTCGACTGCAAGGGACCGATGAGATGCAGTTGAAGATCGGAAAAGCGCGCCTTCAGGGCCGGCCACTTCGTCTGCGCTTCCTGAACGCGGTTTTCGCCGAACGCGCGATGCCCGGCTTCGATCGCGGGCAAAATGTCATCGGCAGAAAAAGTTTTTGACACGGCAATGAGATGCACGCTCAAGGGATCGCGGCCAACCTCGCGGGCCGCTAACAGGAGCTTTCTCTCGATTTCGCGCAGAGCCGATACGGAATTTTGGACGCTCATCGGCGTTGCAATCTCTTGGATCGTGGAGCAGCAGCACCAGCATACGGCTCGAACGTATGGCCGTCACTGGCGAGCAAACTCATGTACTTGCGGTGAATGAACAGTTTATCGCGTCCGCTTTTCTCTTCTGCGAGAACGCCAATCTCGAACAGCTGAGCAGCGCGTGAACATATCACGGGCGTCGTGTTCAAAACCGGTCGATTTGTGAACATGAAGCTAAGATCATGCGCAAAGGGCGAACACGATGCCGCTCATATGTTCACAAAATCGGAAAAAATGAATATATGTGCGGTGCTATGCGCATGACAGACCCAACTGTCCGCACTGATTTGGCCAACGCCTTGACCCTCTCTCCCCTTTCAGGCTCATTGCGGCACGCCATTCACATTCGACAAGAGACCGCACCACACCCATGGCTTCCGACATCAAGCCTTCCGACGCAAAGTCTGGCGACCGCAACCCCGCCCCCGAACGCTACAACGCACCCACGCGCGAGCCCCATTGGCAGCAAAAATGGGACGCCGCCCAGGTCTTCAAGGCCGAAAATACCGGCGCCGGGCCGAAGTGCTACGTGCTCGAGATGTTCCCCTATCCGTCGGGGCGCATTCACATGGGCCACGTGCGCAATTACGCCATGGGCGACGTGTTCGCCCGCTACAAGCGCGCCAAGGGCTTCAACGTCTTGCACCCCATGGGCTGGGACGCCTTCGGCATGCCGGCCGAAAATGCCGCCATTGAGCGCAAGACCCACCCCGGCACCTGGACCTACGCCAACATCGGCACCATGAAAGACCAGCTAAAGTCGATGGGCCTGTCCCTCGACTGGAGCCGCGAAATCGCGACCTGCAGCCCGGATTACTACCAACATCAGCAGAAACTGTTCTTGGATTTACTGACCAAGGGCCTTGCCTACCGCAAATCGTCGAAGGTCAACTGGGACCCCGTCG
>JANNUW010000237.1:0-3659 GCA_031414095.1 Hyphomicrobium sp.
TGCAGAAGTACGGCCAGCAGTCGGATGTCGCCCTGGCACCCTGACGCTCTCGACCGCAACGCAAATGGCGGTCCCGGCAGGGGTCGAACCTGCAACCCCTGGTTTCGAAGACCAGTGCTCTATCCATTGAGCTACGGAACCTACGCGCGCCCCGCATAGCATCTTTTTTGCGCGCCTGGCGACTGCCGTCGCGGCGACCGTTTGGCTCGGGTCGTTCTCTTCACGAGGCTTGCCCGCGAATCAGCAGGATCTAAGTGCCCCCTTGAAAGAAAAGCGGCGACGCCTGCGTAGCAGATTTGAACGCCCATGTCTTGGCAAGCGGGCGCGGTTCCGTGTCCGGGAGTGCGGATGGGGAGGTCTTCATCCCATTGACACGTGCGCATGTCAGGTCTTGGCGCCATCTGCTCTGACGCCATAAAGGGAAGGATCAAATAATGATGGGGCGATTGTCACAGCAGGTCCATGACAAGGGATGCATTGCGCCCGCACTCGCAATGGCCGCACTCGGCGTTGCCGCTCTATTTGGTGCAGTGGTCTGCGTATTGCCGTCTCTCGACATAACGGTCGCGAGCCTGTTCTATGGCAACGATCACGAGTTTGTCGGCAACGAAAGCGCCGCCGTCGGCGCGTTGCGGCAGGCTTTCAAACTGCTGTGCGTTACATTTTGCGTCGCCGCTGTTGTGGGGCTCGCGCTTACGCGGGGAAATGCGCGCACGTGGCTTGGGCTGCGTTTCGTTCACTGGCTGTTTCTGGTCATCTGTCTGGCACTTGGGCCCGGGATCGTGGCCAATCTCATCTTGAAAGATCATTGGGGCCGCGCCCGGCCCTATCAGATTGCAGAATTCGGCGGCGTCAAGACGTTTACGCCGGCTCTCAAGCCCGCCGATCAATGCGATCGCAACTGTTCGTTTGTCTCGGGCGAAGCGTCGGCGATTTTCGCACCGTTTTTCGCTGTCGCTGTCCTCTATCGCAGGCGGGCGCCGATGCTACTTGCCTTGGGGCTGACGGCAGGAACACTCGACGGATTGGTGCGCATGTCCCAAGGCGGTCACTTTTTATCAGATGTAGTTTTTGCCGGCGTGCTGATGGCGCTGACGACCGTCGTCGTCGATTTCATATTCCAATCCGCAGCGCAAGTTGATGGCGCGCAAAACTGGACGTCTCTGGGCACGCTCCAGCACTCCTGACAGTGCCCGGGCACGCTAAGACTAAGCATTGCGTGCCGCTAAGCATTGCGGGCCATAAGCATTGCGGGCCGCTTGCGGCCCATCTCATCCCATGCCAAAACGTCACGGTCATCGCCGCCTCGACGCGGGCCACGCGCGAACATGCGCAGTCAATCATAAGTTGGAGGATCGCATGAACGAGCAGATCAAATCCGAGCATTTCCACGGCGCCTGCCCGCACGATTGCCCCGACACCTGCTCGATGGTCTACGAGGTCAAGGGCGGAAAGCTCGTCGATGTGCGCGGCAACAAAGAGCACCCGATGACGCGCGGCGGCCTGTGCGTGAAGCTCAAGGATTTCCACGACCACCACGCCAACCCCGACCGTCTCATGTATCCGATGCGCCGCAAGGGCCCGAAAGGCTCGGGCCAGTGGGAGCGCATCACGTGGGAAGCGGCCATCAAAGAGATCGGCAACAATTGGCGCGAGACCATCGCCAAGTACGGTTCAGAAGCCATCATGCCGCAAAGCTATCTCGGCAACATGGGTCTCGTGCAGGGCATCAACTCGGGCGATCCCTTCTTCAACAAGCTCGGCTGCACCGTCAACGAAAAGACGTTCTGTGCGTCGGGCTCATCGACCGCGTGGCTTATGACAGTCGGGCCCACGGGCGCGGTTGATCCCGAAAGCTTCGTGCATGCGAAGTTCATCGTCATCTGGGCGTGCAATTCGATCTCGACCAACCTGCATCACTGGCCCTTCGTGCTCGAAGCGCAAAAGCGCGGCGCCAAGGTCGTCGTCATCGACAGCTATAAGTCGCGCACCGCCAAGGCCGGCGACTGGCACATCTGCCCCAAGCCCGGCACAGATGGCGCGCTCGCCATGGGCTTCATCAACTCGATCATTCAACAAGGCCTCGTCGATCAGGATTATGTCGATCAACACACCTACGGTTATCCCGAACTGAAAGCCCGGGCCGCCGACTTCACGCCCGAGTACGTGGAGAAGGTGACCGGCGTCAAAGCCGCCGACATCGCCAAGTTCGCAAAAGAATTCGCGACCGCACAGCCGAGCGTCATTCGCTTGGGCGTTGCCCTCGAGCGCAGTGCGGGCGGTGGTCAGGCCATCCGCGCCGCGTGTGCGTTGCCCGCCCTCGTCGGCTCATGGAAGCACGTGGGCGGCGGCCTTTTGCAAATGCCGCTGTGGGATTTCCCCGTCGACTGGGTCAAGGTCTCGCGCCCCGACTGGAACAAGCCCAATCAACGCGTCGTCAACAACCTGCGCCTCGGCGCGGCGCTGACCGGCGAAATGCAGCTTGATCCACCGATCAAGTCGCTGTTCGTCTACTGCACCAATCCCGTCAGCCAGGCGCCCGAGACCAACAAAATCGTCAAGGGTTTGCAGCGCGAGGACCTGTTCACGGTCGTGGCCGAGCACTTCCTCACCGACACCGCGAAATACGCCGACATCGTGCTGCCGGCCGCGATGGCGGGCGAAGCCGAAGACATGATGTGGTCGTGGGGTCATTTTTATTTCACGTACAATCAGAAGGCCATCGACCCGCCCGGCGAATGCAAGCCGACGAGCGACATGTGGCGCCTGCTTGCCGCCGAGATGGGCTTCGACGATCAGATCTTCAAAATGTCCGACAGCGAGCTGGCCGCCTACTACATCAATTGGGACGACCCCAAGATGGGCGGCATCGACATGGAGTACTTCAAGAAGCACGGTTATTACCGGATAGACGTCGGCCCGGTCGATAGCCGCACGCCGCACAAGGACGGCAAATTCCCGACGCCATCGGGCAAGGTCGAGTTCCTGTTGCACGACGCGAAAAATTTCGTAGCCGGCCCGTTCCGCATGATGTCGGAAGGCGATCAGGACGGCACGCCCGTCGATCCGCTGCCTGGCTACACGGCGCCGCGCGAAACGCCCGACACCAACCCCGCGCAGGCCAAGCTCTACTCGCTGAACATTATCAGCCCCAAGAGCCACGGGTTCTTGAACTCGTGCTACGCCAACGAGCCGCACAAGATCAAAGGCCAGGGCGAGCAATTCGTCATGATCTCGCCGGCCGATGCCGCAAGCCGCAACATCCGCGAAGGCGATCCGGTGCGCGTCTATAACGGCCGCGGCGATTTCGAGGGCGTGGCGCGCGTGACCGACGACGTCAATCCCGGCATCGTGGTCGCAACGCTGGGCTACTGGCGCTCGCTCAACCGCTCCGACGGTTCGGTCAACTCGATCTCGAGCCAAGTGTGGGGCGGGTTGGGGCGCAGCCCCAGCTTCTCCGACAATTTGGTCGAAGTGAGTAGGGTGAACTGAAATAAGTAACCATGATTTCTTGGCTGATCATTCTACTGACCGGCTACTTTGGCTACATCCAAAGTAGCTGGTTTTCCGTGGCGGCCATCAGTATCGGCGCGGCCATTCCCTATGCATTGATCAGTGCTCACCAAGTTGTCAGCTGGCGAACCCAGGCAGGGCTCAGC
>JANNUW010000238.1:0-1356 GCA_031414095.1 Hyphomicrobium sp.
CTGGCCCACCAAGGCGCGGCCGTGGCTATTCCAGCGCAGCGAATTGCAGAAGCTCAAGCGCGAGGAAATGGGTAGCAGCGATACCGATCTGACGGCGGTCCGCAAACAGTGGGCGCAGGAGCAGGGTCTCACCGGCGAAGACGCCAAGCGCTTCGCGGATAAGAGCGCGGTGCGTAATCACGGACTATTCTCGAAGGCCGAGCGCGCCTTGCAGATCGCCGGCTGGAGCGAAAAAGCCCGCGCCGACATCGAGATCTACCGCATCGTCGATGAGGAAGGCTTGACGCCGCTGTTGATGGTGCTCGCCGAGGCGGGGGACGGGGTGGGGGACGCCGGTGGTACGGGGAAGGTGGTGAACGCCTAACCCCAATCCTCCACCACGAGACCGGGCGCACGCCCGAATTCGCCAACATTGCCGGTGACGACGACCAGGTTGCGGCTCCGCGCGTGTGCGGCGATCAATGTATCGAGAGGGCCGATGGGTTTCTTGCGGAGTGCCGTCCTGATGCGGCCGAAGTCGGCGGCAGCCACAGCATCGAAATCCAGGACGAGCTGAAGCCTTGCGACGAACTGTTCGATTTCAATCAGATTTTCTGCAACGCGTTGTGAGTTCTCCGCACCGTAGTGCAGCTCGGCCAGGACGATGCTTGATATGCAGAGTTGCTCGGCATGTCGATTGAATCGCCCTGCGAGCTTCGAAGTCGGGCTAGCGCGCATCGCGCGGATGCAGGTGTCGAGCATGCAGCGCAGCGTCAAAGTGGATCGCGCACCTCGAAGACGCCTTGATCGCGCTCGGACATGACGTCGTCCGACACGCGCGACGGCCTTGAGAAGTAGCTGTCCCATCGATGGCCGACCGGACTTATCACCCGGCTGTTGCCGACCTTTATGATTTCGATTTCTTGCACGTCATCGGCGAACGCAACGTGATTCGGTAACGGGACGACCTGCATTAGATTGGCCCTGACGATGACGGTCTTTGTCGGCATACTTCACCTTATGGCACCTCCCCCCACTTGTCTTCCTCGGGCTTGTCCCGAGGACCCAGGTCCGTCAAACTCGGCGGTGAACTTGTTGCACCGTGGGTCCCAGGGACGAACCCTGGGATGACACCTTTGGGTGGACCAACTCCCACCCCCACCAAGCTCTGCAATCCCCACCCCGTGACGGTCACGCGTTAGATGTTGCGGAAAATAAGGTTATCGACCAGCAGGCCGATCAGGATCACCGTGAACACTCCTGCGAACACGGCTGGGATTTCGAGCTGGTTCTTGGCCTCGTAGATGAACCAGCCGAGGCCGCCCTTGCCGGAAGTCGCACCGAACACCAGTTCGGCCGCGATCAGCGTGCGCCATG
>JANNUW010000239.1:0-4341 GCA_031414095.1 Hyphomicrobium sp.
GCGAACGCAGTGAGACGTGCCCGATCCGGGGTCACGTCCAAGCTAGCTGGCGACGCGATCCCGGCTCAATGCACGCTGATCGCGTGCTTGGCCGGGAACGCAAAACTCTGAAAAATCTCGAACTAAGGCGCACTTTCCGAAATCGTACATCCTCCCTAATCTTGCGTCCCCGGACGGGCGGCGAACGCAGTGAGACGTGCCCGATCCGGGGTCACGTTAAAGCAATCGAGGACGCGATCCCGGCTCAATGCACGCTGTCGCGTGCTTGGCCGGGAACGCAGATTAATAGGGTATCTTTATCTTTGCGGCGTGCACCCCTCTCAATTCTCGCGTCCCCGGACGGGCGGCGAACGCAGTGAGACGTGCCCGGCCGGGGTCACGTCCAAGCGGTATAGGACGTGGTCCCGGCTCGCGCACACTGTCGCGTGCTTGGCCGGGAACGCAGAAATGTGAAGCACCGATCGGGGCTAACGCACATCCTTGGGTGCGACTTCGATGAGGAGGCCGTTTTCGAGACGCAGCACGCGGTCCATGCGCGAGGCGAGTTCTAGGTTGTGCGTAGCGATCAATGCGGCCACGCCTTCGCGCTTGAAAAGCCCGATCAGCTCTTGGAACACCAACTCGGACGTTTTGGGATCGAGATTGCCGGTCGGCTCATCGGCTAGGATCAGGCGCGGTTTGTTGGCCAGTGCGCGGCAGATGGCAGTACGCTGCTGCTCGCCACCCGAGAGCTGTGCGGGGCGATGATCGAGCCGCTGCCCCAGACCCATGCCGGTCAGCAGCTCCGTGGCCCGCGCGGCTGCCTGCGTGCGAGAATGACCCATGATCATCTGTGGCAACGCTACGTTTTCGAGCGCTGAGAATTCCGGTAACAACTGATGGAACTGATAGATAAAGCCCATTTCGGCGCGGCGAATGCGCGTGCGCTCGCCGTCATCGAGCTTTGCGCAATCACGCCCCGATATGATGACCGAGCCCTCATCGGGACTTTCCAACAGCCCCGCAATGTGCAGCATCGTCGACTTACCGGCGCCCGAGGGGCCGACGAGCGCCACCGCTTCGCCTGGAAACAATTCGGCCGACGCACCGCTGAGCACACGGATTTCGCGCTCGCCCTGCTTGAACGCGCGCTGCAAATTGCTGAGCTTCAAGACGGCCTGCACCGCGCCGTTGATTTGATCCGTCACGCTGCTGCCCCTATTCGTAACGAAGTGCTTCGACGGGATCTAATCGCGACGCCCGCCACGACGGGTAGAGCGTCGCCAATACCGACAACACCAGAGCCATCAGCACAATGAATAGCGTCTCGCGCGGATTGATGTCGGCCGGCAGCTTGGTCAAATAGTAGACTTCCGGATTGAACACGCCCGCACCCGTGACCCACGACACGAACTGGCGGATTTCTTCGATGTAATTGCAAAACACAATGCCGAGTACCAGCCCGGCGAGCGTTCCCACAATACCGATTGAAGCACCCGTGATTAAAAACACGCGCATGACGGCACCCTTGGTGGCGCCCATGGTGCGCAAGACGGCGATGTCGCGCCCCTTGTCTTTGACCAGCATCATCATGCCGGAAATGATATTGAGAGCGGCGACCAAAATGATCAGCGACAGAATGATGAACATGACATTGCGCTCGACCTCGAGCACGCTGAAGAACGTCTCATTGCGCTGACGCCAATCACTCATGGCGAGCGTCGGCCCGCCAGCCGCCATCAATTCGGCCTTGAATTCGCTGACGCGCTCGGGATCGTTGACGACCACTTCGAGCACATCCACTTCGCCGGATTTGCCGAAATATTTCTGCGCTTCGGCAAGCGGCATGAAGATCATCGTCTTGTCGTATTCCGACATGCCGAGCTCGAAAACGGCCGTGATCTCGTAGGGTTTGGAACGCGGCGCGTTGCCAAATGGCGTCGCCGCACCGCGCGCCGTGAGGATCGTGAGCGTGTCGCCGACATTGACCCGCAAAGCCGCAGCCATACGCATACCGATGGCGACACCTGTTTGTTTGTCGAAATCCTGCAAGCTACCAAAACGCACGTTATCGTAAATAAGCGGCAGAGACTTGAGGCTTTCCTCGCTCATGCCGCGCACTAGACCGCCCATCGCGTTGACGGGCGACGACACCATGATCTGGCCTTCCACCAGCGGAATGGCGCTCTTGACACCGGGAACAACGCCGAGCTTTTTGGCCATTGCTTCGTAGTCGGTAAAGGCCTCGCCGACCTTGTAGACGACGATGTGTCCGTTAAGGCCGAGGATCTTTGAGAACAGATCCTTGCGGAACCCGTTCATGACCGCCATCACGATGATGAGCGTGGCAACGCCCAGCATAATGCCAAGAAACGAAAAGCCAGCGATGACCGAGATGAAGCCTTCCTTGCGCCGCGCCCGCAAATAGCGCGATGCGATCAGCCACTCGAACGGCGAGAACGGCTTCGTATCTGCAATGGCCGTTGTCATGAGATCTCCAGCACTGCTGACGGACTTGAAGCGCTAAAACTTCTGGCTCGTGAAAGCTTAGGCAAGAACGCGTTCGGCGAGTACAGAGGCGATAACCTTATCAAGTCCCGCTTGCGTGCCGACCGCCACCCGTTCGCCGGTCTTGCGGACTTTGACTTCGACTTCGCTGGCTTTGACGCCCTTGGGCCCGACGATGAGCTGGTAGGGCAGCCCGATCAGATCGGCGGTGGCGAACTTAGCCCCCGCGCGCTCGTCGGTGTCGTCGTAAAGCACGTCGATGCCAGCCGCTTTCAGCTTGGTGTAAAGCTCACCGCACGCTGCGTCCGTTGCCGCGTCGCCCGATTTCAGATTGATCAAACCGGCTTCGAACGGCGCCACCGGCACCGGCCAAATGCAACCTGCCGCATCATGGCTCGCCTCGATGATGGCGCCCACAAGGCGCGACACACCCACCCCGTACGACCCCATGTGAACCACCACCTGCTGACCATCCGGGCCCTGAACTTTGGCGCCCATGGGTTCGGAGTACTTGGTGCCAAAGTAGAAAATATGACCGATCTCGATGCCGCGCGCCGAGACGCGCTTGCCGGCTGGAACCTCCCGTTCAAAGCGCGCCGCGTCGTGCTTTTCCTCGGTCGCTGCATACTGCGACGTCCAGGCCGTGAGGATCGGCGTCAGATCGCCGTTAAAGTCGGTATCGGCGGGGGGAATAGCCCCCTCGATCAAATCCTTATGGCAAAAGACTTGGCTCTCGCCGGTCTCCGCCAGAATTATGAACTCGTGACTGAGGTCGCCGCCGATGGGGCCCGTGTCGGCTTGCATCGGGATAGATTTCAACCCCATGCGCGCGAATGTGCGCAGGTATGCCGTGAACATGCGCCGGTAGGAAGCGCGCGCCGCATCAGCCGTCAGATCGAACGAGTATGCGTCCTTCATCAGGAATTCGCGGCCGCGCATGACGCCGAAACGCGGCCTGATTACGTCGCGGAACTTCCATTGACTGTTGTAGAGATTTTTCGGCAGGTCCTTATAGCTTTTGACCGTGTCGCGGAAAATCGCGGTGATGACTTCTTCCGCTGTCGGCCCGAACAGCATCTGCCGGTCGTGGCGGTCGGTGATACGCAGCATCTCTTTGCCGTAGGCGTCGTAGCGCTTCGATTCACGCCACAGCTCGGCCGACTGAATGGTCGGCATCAGCACTTCGACGGCGCCCGCACGGTTCTGCTCTTCGCGCACGATGGCCTCGATCTTTTTCAAGACCCGAAGTCCCAGCGGCAGCCACGAGTAAATGCCTGCCGACGACTGCTTGACCATGCCGGCGCGCAGCATCAACTGATGCGAAACGATCTCGGCTTCCTTGGGCGTATCGCGAAGCACGGGCAGGAAAAAACGGGAAAGGTGCATGGAAGCCCTAAGGTGTGTGATGGCGGCCCGGTACCAGACTGACCGGCAACAAACATTGCTCCGGCGTAATACAAAGTCTAACGCCAGCGCGCAATGGCAGGGGGCCTATCGGCTGTTACTCAGGCGTTACACCGGCCGGCAGCGAAGTTGGGGCGGTAGTTGTCAGCCAGTCGCTTTGCAGCCCATACCAGACGAAACTGAAGACGACGGCGGCCAGCAGCGTATTGATCGCAAACAGGCGAATCATTTGTGGCGCGGCCGGCGCGCTGGCCGGCGTGCCAGGAGTAATTTCACCGGCCTCGCCCTGCGTGCGCACGCCGAACGGTAGGACCGCGAACAAAACGACCCACCAGATCATGAAATAAAGTGCCAATCCAAAGGCGAGTGTCATCGGCTACTCCTAGCGGCCAGCAACCCGTCAGACCTGTTCAAGCTCGGTCAGCGTGCCGAGGAAATCCTTGGGATGCA
>JANNUW010000240.1:0-13321 GCA_031414095.1 Hyphomicrobium sp.
AAAACGGATCAATGAAGCGGAAGGTGATATCGCCCGGTTCAATGCCCTGTTTGCGGAATACACCAAGGCTCCGGAGGTAACCCGCCGCCGCATCTATATCGAGACCCTGCAGGAGGTCATGCCGGATATCCGGTCCAAGATTATTGTTGACGAACAGACACGCAGCATATTGCCACTCTTGAATCTCGACTCCCAGAAGGGAGTTCAACCATGAACCGGTTTATGATCTCCATCCTCGCTCTCATCGCTGCCGTTGCAATCATTATTGCGACGGGCTCATTCTACACGGTGAGCGAAGTCGAGCAGGTGATCATCACCCAGTTTGGCCAGCCGGTCGGCAACCCTGTGACTACAGCCGGCCTCAAGTTCAAATTCCCCTTCGTCCAGGATGTCAATCGGATTGACAGGCGGATTCTCGAATGGGACGGCAATCCTTCAGACATGCCGACCAAAGACAAACTTTACGTTGCGGTCGATCTCTTCGCCCGCTGGCGGATTACAGATCCCCTCCAGTATTTTCTGCGGTTGCGCGACGAACGCAGCGCGCAGTCCCGTCTGGACGACATTCTCGGCAGCGAAACCCGCAATGCTGTCGCAAAGCATGAGTTGATCGAGATCATCCGCACCACCAAGGACCGTGTGCCACTGCGTGATGTCCTGCTCACCAATGCGAAAATTGACCTGGGTTCATTGGTCCCGATCCAGAAGGGACGCAAACTAGTCGAGCGGGAAATTTTTACCGCAGCTGCAGAGAAGGTCAAGGTGTTTGGCATCGAACTGCTCGACATAAGGTTCAAGCGTATCAACTATAACGAGAGCGTGCGCCCGAAGATTTATGATCGCATGATAAGCGAACGTCGGCAGATCGCGGAGAGATTCCTGTCGGAAGGCAACGGCGAGGCCGCCAGGATCCGTGGCAATCGCCTACGCGATTTGAACAAAATTCAGTCTGAAGCATATCGTCAGGTCGAGGAAATCCGTGGCGTCGCTGATGCGAAGGCCACTGAAATTTATGCGAGTGCGTATAACCAGAGCCCACAAGCCGTGGAGTTTTATGAGTTCACCCGGACGGTGCAGTCATACAAATCCATCATCTCGGCAAATACGACCTTGGTTCTATCGACGGACAGTGATCTCTTCAAGTTCCTGAAGGGAATGGCTCCTAATGGCCAAGACATTTCCACTCGATCTTCTCTAACGACCGGTGATGGTCCGTAGGCGAACATATCTGGCAATGTTCCTTCGCAAAAGACCGTTCGGGCGGAGGAGTAGTGCACTCGTTTAAACCACGGGCCAGCCAAAGAGTCTCTATCCTTACTTCGTACGACGGGTTCTGGAAGTGGATTGACCAGCGATATCCTGACAAAACACATCGCGAGACCTGCCTGCCAGTCAATCTGAGCATGGATGTCCGCCCAGGGTCAACATGAGACCAAGTGCAGCTGAAAAACCATGTCGGCTGTTCCTCTGCATGCAGACCAATTGTCTGAAAAAGCAGACATTGCAGGCTCATTGTCAGCTTTGCCACAATGAGCGGACAAATCGCAAACCCGCCGCCAGTTCTCAAAAGGGTCAATTGGAGAAGTCGGACATTCCTCACGCAATTTCCGTTGTTAGTCTAATAGCGGACATTTTCTGTTTTATAAAAAAGATAAATTATTCACCGGGGAATAATCGCTGGAAATAGTCCACAACATGAGGAATTGGGATATAGGCCACCCGCACCCGTCACAATCGCAGCAAAACCGACCCCTCTCGACGAGAGATCACGCATGCAATAATCTCTCATTGCGTCTGGTACAGAATAACGGGCAGGTCACCAAGTTCTGCCGGACTACCACATCGGCTCAACTACCTTGACTCCATTCACTATTGCTCTTTTACTGAAAGAGAACCGTAAGATGCAAAACATCGCGGTCAGAAACGCGGTCGCAGGACGGCGGAAAGTGGAGGATTATCATGAACAGACGCGAAACGATCGGGCTTCTAGGTGCAACCGCTCTTGTCGGTGTGGCGGGATTGCCTACCATTGCAAAAGCAGCGACTCCAGAAATGGTAGTCGTCGTGAAAATTGCAGGCATTCCCTGGTTCAACGCCCTGGAAACTGGCGTGAAAAAAGCAGGTGCCGATCTCGGCATAAATGCCTCAATGATTGGGCCGGCAAACGTCGATCCAGCTCAGCAGGTGAAGCTTGTAGAAGATCTGATTGCAAAGAAGGTCGCAGTCATCGGCATAGTTCCGCTCGATGTGGCCGTGCTCGCACCGGTACTAAAGCGAGCGCAGGAAGCTGGCATTAAGGTGATTGCCCACGAAGGGCCAGAGCAAGATGGCCGCGACTGGAACATTGACCTCATCGATTCCGTGAAATTCGGTGAAGTCCAGATGGAAAAGCTTGCCTCCGAAATGGGTGGCAAGGGAGAGTATATTGCATTTGTAGGCACTTTGACCACCCCGCTCCACAACGTGTGGTGTGATGCTGCCATCGCGCTTCAGAAAGCAAAATTCCCGGAGATGAAATTGGTTGCCGATCGGTTCCCCGGGGCAGACGAAATTGATACAGCCCAGAAGACCACTTTGGATGCTATCAAGGCCTATCCAAATCTCGGCGGTGTCATTGCCTTTGGATCGAACGGACCAATTGGTGCGGGTAACGCCATTCGCCAGCAGAAGCTTGAAAAGGTCATCGCGGTGGTCGGAACGGCTCTTCCCTCCCAAGCTAAGCCATTGATTGAGGCTGGTATTATCCGTGAAGCCTTCTTGTGGAACCCCGTTGATGCTGGTTACGCAATGGTATCGCTGGGTAAACTCGTACTTGAGGGTGGCGCGATCGCGGATGGCATGGAAATCCCAGGTGTTGGCAAGGTGCAAGTTGATGCCGCGAACAAACTGGTGAAGGCCGACAAGATCATGGCTATCAACAAGGACACTGTGGACAGCTTGATAGCTCTCGGACTCTGATCGTCAGTAATATTCCGCGCCGGCTGCTTAAACGGCCGGCGCGGCCATTGCGTGTCGCTGTGGGTGATACGTGCTTGGCTTTGAAAGTTTTTCATGACTGCCTTCCTCAAACTCCACGGCATTTCAAAGCGCTTCGGCGGCGTAACCGCACTCTCCAACGTTGATATGACATTGGAGGCAGGTGAGGTGCATTGCCTCGTGGGCGAGAATGGTTCAGGTAAATCCACTCTCATTAAAATTATCTCCGGTGTGCAGTCCCCGGAACCTGGTGCGCAAATTATCATTGCAGGCCGTGAAGTCCCGCGGCTCACGCCTCAGGAATCTACGCGCTTTGGAATCCAGGTGATCTATCAGGACCTGTCCCTGTTTCCAAATCTCACAGTAGCGGAAAACATCGCCATCAATTGCCATTTCGGAAGGCCGCACGTTGTACGCTGGGCTGAGCTTCGAAAAAAAGCCGAGGAAGCCTTGGGCAAGATAGGCGTGACGCTTGATCTTGATGCTATCGTGGGAAACTTGACCATTGCCAACCGTCAACTCGTTGCTATTTGCCGCGCCCTCACGGCAGATGCCAAGCTGCTGATTATGGACGAACCCACCGCCTCACTCACCCGCACAGAGGTCAATAGGTTGCTTGATCTTGTTCGCGGATTGAAGGCTCAGGGAATTTGCATTGTATTTGTTTCACATAGGCTAGATGAAGTGCTTGAAGTGGCAGACCGGGTCACGGTACTGAGGGACGGCAACAAAGTTGGTACTTATTCTGCAGGCGAGATGAATGACAAAAAGCTCGCCGTGCTCATGACGGGAAAGCAGTTCACTTATGATTTAAGAGAGATAGATGTATCAGACCGCCCAGTCGTGCTCTCAGTCGAAGGCCTAACACGCCAAGGCGAGTATGATAACATTGACTTCGAATTGCGCGAAGGCGAAATATTGGGCCTTACGGGTCTGTTGGGTTCCGGGCGCACGGAACTGGCGCTGACGCTGTTCGGCATGACACGTCCTGAAAGGGGCAAAATTTTCCTCGACGCGGCACCCATCACGCTTCGCTCCAATCAGGATGCAATTAACGCAGGCATTGCCTACGTGTCCGAGGATAGATTGACATTGGGCCTGGTTTTGGACCAGCCCATTTCTTCCAATACTATTGTCACCGTATTACAACATTTGGCAGGTCGCCTGAACCTCGTCCCATCGTTAATCCGGAAAGACACAGTGGATCGCTTGGTCAAGGAACTGACAATCAAGGTATCGAATACAGAAAGCGCTGTGCGTACACTTTCAGGTGGAAATCAACAGCGGGTTGTTCTGGCCAAATGGCTGGCACGCAAACCTCGCGTACTTATCCTGGATAGTCCTACGGTTGGGGTCGACATCATGGCCAAGGATGGCATTTACGAGATAGTCAAAAGTCTGGCGGCGGAAGGTGCGGCAATTCTGATGATTTCAGATGAAATCCCAGAGGTGCTTTATCATTCCCACCGAATTCTGGTGATGCGCGAAGGCCGGCTGTCAAGCGAGCACAGGCCACATGAAACCGATGAACATCGACTGATGGCGGCCGTCAATGCATGACATGCTCAAACGGCTCCGGAGCAGAAACGAGTTTTGGCTCGCAATCGTTTTGCTGGGCCTGGTGGTTTTTTTCAGCTTCACGGCGCCCGCCTTTTTCACCATCGGAAACCTCAATGATCTCCTTACACAAAATGCTTTTACCGGCATCCTGTGTGCCGGTTTGATTGTCGTCTTGATCGCCGGGGGCATCGACATTTCATTCACGGCTACCGCAAGTGTAGTGCAATACGCTGCTGTCACTCTGGCCAATATGTACGGAATGAACTGGATTATTCTACTAGTAATCGCAGGTGGTCTTGGCGCAATCATGGGCACCATTAATGCCTTCTTTGTCGTGAAATTCAGGATCCATTCGATCATTGTATCGATTGCAACTCTCAATATTTTTTACGGACTTCTGATCTTTATTACCAGCGGTAGTTACATCACAACGGTTCCCGACTATTTCTATGATGGCATAAACTGGTTGGAGTTTCAGCTGGGTCGACGCTCGTATGGGATTAATTTGCAGATGGTGCTGTTGTTTGGCAGCTTCATTCTCACTGCGTTTATATTGAAGGCCACCAACATCGGCCGCCAAATCTATGCTATGGGCGGCAACCCCGATGCGGCACAGCGGCTAGGCTTCTCCATCTTTCGGCTCAATCTCTTCGTCTATGGCTATATGGGTTTCATTGCAGGAATTGCGTCGATTGCCCATGCGCAATTGCAATTGAACGTTACGCCAACGGTTCTGGTTGGCCGCGAACTTACTGTTCTCGCCGCCGTCGTGCTCGGAGGCGCAAGTTTGATGGGAGGAGTTGGCACAGTATTGGGCACCATTCTCGGCGTTTCGTTCTTGTGTGTGCTGCAAAACGGCCTGATCATCTTGGGCCTTCCAGCACGATGGGAAGGGGCGGTCACGGGCCTTGTGATCCTAATTGCCGTCGCAGCAAGCGCGCTGGAAGGTAGCAGGCAAATGAACATGCGCCGTGCATCTCGCAAGGGCCAGGAAGCAGGTGCCGCCACATGATCCTGCTCCGTCATACCAATACTCAGCTCTCCATTCTACTGGTCATTTTGTTCATTGCTTTTAGTCTAGGTATTGACCGCTTCTTCTCGATTGAATCTGCCTGGTCAATGGCCATCCAAGTCTCAGGCCTTGGCATATTATCGCTTGCGATGATGATCACGCTACTTAAGGGCGGTATCAATCTCTCGCTCATCGCAACAACAAATCTTTGCTCACTCACCATGGCTTATATGATGAACCTGCTGACGCCGGGCGCAGAAGGGCTAGCACTCACCGGCGGGATTGTCGTTGCATTGGCCTGCGGCGCGTTTGTTGCGGCATTTATTGGAGCACTTAACGGGTACATCATTGCCTATTTCAAGGTTTCTCCCATTTTGGCCACGCTTGGCACGATGACGCTGGTCAAAGGCATCGCAGTCGGGCTTACAGCTGGCAATGTCCTTTCAGGTTTCCCCGAAGCCATTACTTACATAGGCAATGGTGCTGTTCTCGGCATTCCCTTCAGCCTCTTTGTCTTCGTTGGGTGCGCTATTCCGTTGGCCATTTGGTTGTCGCGCACACCAACTGGCATGTTCATCTACATGATTGGCTCAAATGAAAAGGCTACGCGCTACTCCGGCATCGAAACCAGATGGGTGATTTTCAAGGTTTATGTTTTATCGAGTATGCTTGCGTGGGTAGGTGCTATCGTCCTAATGGGTTGGCTTAATTCCGCTCGTGCCGACTATTCGGAGAGCTATTTGCTGATCACGATCCTAGCAGCCGTGCTTGGAGGAATCGATCCCTTTGGCGGCAGTGGCAAGGTGGCTGGCCTCATACTCGCCCTTGCCATCCTGCAGTTCATTTCCTCTGCCTTCAATTTGCTCGGCTTCTCGCCCTTCCTGACACTTGCCATCTGGGGAGTGATTCTCCTTGCAGCGGCTGCTCTTGCAATCAAGACAAGAAGCTTGCAACAGAACTGATTGGAAGCCAGACAGTCCGGCAATTTACTGATGCTGATTATGAATGCACTCCTTTGATCCGCGCAAGCCTGTTTCTGGGCATGTGACTCTAAGCTTGGGATGGAAAAGGCAGTCTATTGTGAGCGAAGCAACAAAGTCAGCGGTGCGTCCGTGCTGCACTTTTGCTCCGGCAGGTCGCTGCGGATTCACTCCGGCGTTGACACATGGTGCATTCGAGTACAAGGATCACAAGGATTTCGATCACCTGTTTGAAGCACTCCGAAAAGTGGGAATGCAGGATTAGCAATTGTTTGATTTCGCGCGCCGTGTTGCGGCATTCTTCCGCATCTGGCCCTTTTGAGACCTCGTGCTCTTGCTGTAGCTTGTCCGCTCCTCGTGCCTGAACGGACTTTCAATCAACAATGCCTATATTTTCGGACAATTGGTCTGCTTGCAGAAGCAGAGCCGAAATGGATTGACAGCTGCACTTGGTCTTCTGTTGACCCATAGGAGACTTGGAGCGCGGACTATTTGACATCGTCTAAGACCAAGATAATGCCACTACCCACGAGCATTTCCGCAGTTTCAATATTTCCATCTGGCGGCAAAATTGATCAAAATCCTTTGAATCGCTGAGCCGCTGTGAAGTCAGAATGACCCTGCCGAAGTCGCTCCCAAATGAAACCAAGTGGCCTTTGAGGTACGTGGACCTTGTCTCTATACCGTTACCTGCTGGTCTCTCCAGCGCGCCGGGGGCAAGCCGAACTCGCGCTTGAAGGCGCGGTTGAAGGCGGCTTCCGCGTCATAGCCCACTGCGGCGGCAACCTGGCTGATAGACTTCTGCCGTTCGGAGATCAGCTGCTTCGCCAGTAGCATGCGCGACTTGGCGATATACTGCATGGGGGGTCCTCCCATGGCCGCCGTGAAGCGCTCCACGAAAGCGCTGCGCGACAGGCCAGCTTTTCCTGCGAGCTCACTCACGGTCCGGTTGTGTGAGAGGCGGTCGTGCAAGGCGGCAAGGGCGCGGCTTACATATTGGTCTCTTAGGCCCTGCAGCCAGTGCTGCTCATTTGCCACGAGGGATTTTGAATAGCCCCGGACCGCTTCAACGAACAGCAACTCCGACAGCCGTGCCATGACCGACGACGAAGCAAGGGTTCCTTCGCTGAGTTGGTGCGCCCCATAGCGCAACGATGATTCAATCCAGTCGCGCGAGGCGCCTTCATTGACATTCACCTTGAGGAGGCGGGGCAGTGTCAGCATCAGCGGATTGCGCAGTTCTTCATTGGCGAGGAATCCGCAAATGATATTTGTAGGTGCGCCATCGACGCCGCCATAGACAATGCTTGAAAGTGCACCGTTGCTGCCGGGCTGGATCAACTCTCTGGTACTGACTGACCTTTGCCCCGGCAGACTCGACATTACATGTGGCGTACTGTGAGGCAGCAGGACAATTTCACCGCTTTTGACGAGGAGCGGTTCTTCCCCCTCCACCTCGATGAACATTTCCCCGGAAATTACATAGTGCAGAGCGCACAGAACTTTAGGCCTTGGCATGTAGGGAGTTAGGTCGTCAGGCGTGAGTGAGGCAGAAACGCTCCATGGCGAGGTAAAGCGGGCATCGAGAAACACGCCCCCCTTCAACCGAACCGTCTGCAGAATTTCCGACAGCGTATCCATACCTGGAGTCGTTATTGAAAGCCGGACGATCAGTCAAGTCATCCGGCGGCCCGGTCATTCACGCTGGACGGGCCTTTCACTAGATGAGCCCAATTGGTTGGCGGTGCTGATTGGCCCCGCTGAACTGGCGCTTAGGCCAATAACGGTCGACACGCACATAACCAACGAACCCGGATGAAACGCCCGTGATGGTCACGGGCGGCAGCCGACGTTCGCCTTAACGTTAAATTTTGAAACAAAGGATGACCTAAAATGAAGACCCTTATCGTATCCTTGGCGGCCCTCGTGGCCGTTTCCGGTGCAGCCCTCGCTGCAGGCGGCGACGACCTGCGCAGCTCCGACACCTACTTCGGCAAGTATTCGTCGAAGCACCAGATGGAAGGCTCGACCATCGACAGCAACGCTTTTGCCATTGTCAAAGCCGGCAAGAAGAAGCCGACCGCTTTGCAGCGCATGAACATGCTCGAAGGTGAAGGCCGCGGTGGTGAAGCCCGCAGCCCTGCAAAGGCTTAACGCGTCAATGAGGCCGGGCGCAAACCCCCGGCCGCACCCTCGATCCCGCTACTCTCAAAGGAAAACCCATGTTTGATCAATCCACCGCCCGCCGCGATTCACCGTCGCGCTTCTGGCGCCTGCTTGCCATCGCCCTCACGCCCTGTCAGTTGCTGGGAAGGCTGATGAGCGAGCGCCAGACCTACAGTGATCTTTCGCGCCTCGAAGACTACATGCTCAAGGACATCGGCCTCAGCCGCGGCGGCATCCGCTCCGCCATCCGCGACGGCCGCAACCGCCATTAAAGCCCAAACCCCATCACCCCTGTTTCTCGAAAGGAAACGCCGCCATGACAACTTCCAAGAATGCCGAAACCCTTGCCCTTCACGCCGGTCCCCGCATGGACCCCTCAACTGGCGCTGTCGCGGTGCCGATTTACCAGACAACCTCGTTCCAGTTCCGCGACACGGAACACGCAGCCAATCTCTTCTCACTCAAGGAGCTGGGCAATATTTACAGCCGCATCATGAATCCCACCTGTGATGCCCTGGAACAGAAGATGGCGACCCTTGAAGGCGGCGTGGCGGCCATGGCAGTAAGCTCCGGCCAGGCCGCCTCGGCGCTCGCAGTGCAGAACATCTGCCATGCGGGCGATAATATAGTTGCCTCAACCGACATCTATGGCGGCACTTGGAACCTCTTTGCCCATACCTTCAGGACCATGGGAATTGAAGTGCGGTTTGTTGATCCCGCCGACCCGGAAGCCTTCCGCAAGGCAACCGACAAGCGCACCCGCGCCTTCTACGCGGAATCCCTGCCCAACCCAAAACTCGCCATGTTCCCCATCGCCGAAGTGGCCCGCATCGGCCGCGAACTCGGCGTGCCGCTGATCATGGACAATACAGCATGCCCCGTCATCTGCCGCCCCTTCGACCATGGCGCCGCCATCATCGTCTATTCGACGACAAAGTACATCGGCGGCCACGGCACCTCGATCGGCGGCGTGATCATCGACGGCGGCAATTTTGACTGGGAGAAACATGGCCAACGCTTCCCTATGCTGACGCAGCCCGATCCAACCTATCATGGCGCGGTGTGGACCGAAGCGGTGAAGCCCATGGGGCCGGTGGCCTATATCGTCAAGGCCCGCGTCACGCTGCAGCGCGATCTCGGCATGTCGATGTCGCCGTTCAACGCCTTCCAGTTCATCCAGGGATTGGAGACTCTGGCCTTGCGCATGCGCGAACACAGCCGCAATGCGCAGGACGTTGCCGAATACCTGTCGAAGCATGAAAGTGTCACCCGCGTCATCCACCCCGGTCACCACAAGGACGCCGAATTGAAGCGGCGCAGCAGCGCCTACCTCAAGGGCGGCATGGGAGGCCTCTTGGGCTTCGAGCTGAAAGGCGGCATGGACGCTGGCAAGCGCTTCATCGACAGCCTGAAGATGTTCTACCACGTGGCCAATATCGGTGATGTGCGCTCGCTCGCCATCCATCCGGCTTCGACAACACACTCGCAGCTTTTGGAAACCGAACAGCAGGCGACGGGTGTCACTCCCGGTTACATCCGGCTCTCGGTCGGCATCGAGCATATCAGCGATATCATCGCCGATCTCGACCAGGCATTGGCCAGCGCCACCGTGAAGCGGGCAAAGGCGGCCTGAGCAAAATGTTGAAGCAGACTGAAATGCCTAAGCGCGGCAGCCCTGAAGTGGTTGCCGTGCTGGCGTCCGCGCAATCTGGCCGCCATATTTGGAATGATGGCCCGGCGAGGGGCGGTCTTGCGACCTACACCATCCCCCACTATCCGGTGCATCTCATCGACGTGGTGCGGTTGGCTGGCGCGAGCCGTGTCATCATCCGTCCGGCGCTGCCCCAGGACGCGGAATTGCAGCAGGATTTCTTTCGCGCCCTTTCGGCCAAAAGCCGCTACGGCCGCTTCATGACCCCGCTCACCGAGTTGCCGGAGGCGCTGGTGCAGCGCTTCTCCAGCATTGACTACACGAGCCATCTCGCACTTCTGGCAGAGGTGTTCATCGGCGGGCGCCAGACCATGATCGGCGAGGCGCGCTACATCGTTGACCCGAGCGACCCCACCGCTGGCGAGTTCGCCATCACGGTTGCCGACAGGTGGCAGTTGCACGGCCTCGCCCGCATCCTGCTCGACCGGCTGGAGCGCCAGGCTGCGGCATCCAGCGTCTGGTCGCTGATACGCTCCTTGCCAACCGGGCGATGATCGGGCTTGCGGCGCAGGCTGGTTACAAAGTGAGGGCGGGCTACGAGGATGCCATGCTCGCAAGACTGGAGAAGTGCCTGGCCCCTTCGGCTGGGCCGCTGCCGTCATGAACATTCCGGTGCTGGTGCTCCTCGGTTTCGCGGCATGGACGCTGCTGGTCTTGATTGCCAGCATCGGCGTCTATCGCTGGAGCCGCATCCTCACGGGCCGCGCTTCTATGGCCGAATGGCGCACCGATCTTCCTCAGGGCAGCGATTTGTATCTGCGCGCAATCCAGGCGCAAAGCAGCAGCTGGTATCAGCGCGCCACGCGAGCCCATATGAATTGCGTGGAGAATCTGCCCGTCTATGCGGCGATCGTTGTGGCGCTGATGGCCATGGGCCTGCAAAGCACAATCATTGATCGCCTGGCTGTTATCATGCTCGCCGCGCGTATTGTCCAAACGCTGCTCCACATCATACTGCCGCCGACAAACACCGCCACAAGCCTGCGTTTTGCTTTTTATTTCGTTCAAGCCCTGTGCATGATTGCGATGGGCACCATTATTGTAATGCACATACTTCAATGAAGCGTCGGAGGTGGACGGTATTCTCCAATTAATTCCCACAATCTGACCAAAGCGTTCAAGACGCTGGCTCAGACTACCTTCAGCTGATGGCCCTTCGCTTCTGTTCGGTGAGTTTCAAAGTTTGCCTGCTTCCAAGAGGTAAGCTGACTTGGTATGGACATGGCTAAACCTACGAGATTGACCCACTCCGGACTTCACGGCCTTGGCGAATTGTCGATGTCAACGCCAGAGCCGGTATTGCTGGCGGCGCCGGTTTAGTCCTATAATGATTTTTCTGGTTGGACACCCGGCGGGTGTCGGGCAATTCCAGCCTGCTGCCGCATGGAGGTGATGCCATGGTCCCTGCAAAACGCGTGCTTTTCCTTGTACTCCTTATGTTGTGTTTCGCTACGATGACAAGCGCCCCGTCAACGGCGAGCGACCTGACTGACGCCCTGAAGTTGAGAGAAGTTGCGAAGGTCCGCAGTCTTCTCGCAGCAGGTGCCGACGTAAATGAAAAGATCAGAGGCGACTACCCGCTCAATATTGCAGCCACTTATGGCCCTGTCGAGATGGTTACCCTTCTACTTGATGCGGGGGCGAACCTTGAGCAGCCCGGGCGCGATGGCTTGCATCCGCTGCACAACGCGGTCATTTTCGGAGGTAAGGATATCGTGGCGCTGTTGATCCAGAAAGGCGCGAAGGTCGATGCCAAAGAGAAGAGGGGCCGTACGGCGCTCCTCAGTTTCGCCGCCACCGGCGGCAGTGACATTGAGATCGCCAGGATGCTGCTGGCCGCCGGAGCCGATCCGGGAATCGAAAGTCCAAAGTATGATGATAACTTTACAGCCCTCGATTACGCCGCAGTCACCGGGAACCTTGAGCTGGCTGAATTGCTGATAGCGGCTCACCTAGACGTCAATCACAGGGACCTCCTCGGCTTTAGTGCGCTCCATAACGCAGTACACACTGACCACTTAAAAATTTTGCGACCGCTGATTTCCCACGGAGCGGACGTCAACACGGTGAACAATCTGGGGAGTACGCCCCTTTCCGACGCTTGGAACAACGCAGCCATGAAGCAGGTGTTAATTGAGGCTGGGGCAAAATGACTGCCTTGTTGGCCTCAGCCAGAGCTTCACGTTCGCCTATCTCGTGAGCCATGTCGCGGACATTGGTGACGAAGCTCAACTTCTGCTTCTGGCCCCAAGCAAAAGTCACGCGGACCTCGCGCCATGTCTGCTCTGCAAGTCATAGCGGCCGAAATTTTTGAGGAAACAGAAGTTGCAGATTCAATTTCCGCTTATCCACCATGAGCGGACACTTGACAACTCAGCCTTGAGGTCTCTTAGGGGCCAGAAGCGGAAATTAATTGCTCTTCCTCAAAAAACATGCGCGCGCTCTGACTATTCCAGCTTGAAAACACCGAACCGACAGGTCGGAGGTAATTTAAAAGCGCATACGCTGTTTTTAGGAACAATGGTTGTGAACTCTTTAAGGGCGGCTCCTCCATATGGCATGCAAACAACATGGGGTCGGTTGCCTAGGGGGCGTTCTAAGCTCGACTTCTGCTTGTGGCCCATCGCGTCAGATTGACCATTTAATCTCGATCAGTCGCTACAGGTTTCTCGTTTAACTTTAGTCAACATCGATCAGGTTAGCCCGTTTCGCACAACCTTTAGGAAATGCTCACCGGGACTGCTCAAAAGAAAAGGGCCCCGAAGGACCCGTTTCATATTTAAGTTGTGACGCCTCCTCAATCGAGCGCTTCCGTCCAAGCCGCAACGCGAGCTGGAAGCATCGGGGTAGTGAGCGTTGCACCGCGCCGATCATTCTCCATCAGGCTCGGGGCACCGAATGCAAATGCCAATCCGA
>JANNUW010000241.1:0-19731 GCA_031414095.1 Hyphomicrobium sp.
CGACACCGCCATCCGCCTGATCCGTCACTATTGGGTCCTGAAGGGTGAACCGCAGCGCCGCATCATCATCAGCCGCAAGAGCGCCTATCACGGCTCGACGATCGCGGCCGGGTCGATGGGCGGCCTCTCGCATGTGCATCAGCACACTTATCCGGTCTACGAGGGCTTCCGCCATATCATGGACCCGCATTGGTTCGGCGAAGCCCTCCCCGGCGAGACGCCCGAAGCGCTCGGCCTGCGTGCGGCGCGCGCCCTCGAAGACGAAATTCTGCGCAACGGGCCTGAGAACGTCGCGGCCTTCGCGGCAGAGCCCGTGCAGGGCGCCGGCGGCGTCAAGATCGCGCCCGACAGCTATTGGCCCGAAATCCAGAAAATCGTCGACTAGTACGGCATTCTACTGCTGGCCGACGAAGTCATCACCGGCTTTGGCCGTCTCGGCACCTGGTTTGCGTCGGAGCACTACGGCATCCGGCCGAACCTGATCACGTTCGCGAAGGCCGCCACATCTGGCTACATTCCGCTGTCGGGTGTGCTGGTCGATGACAAGATCGTCGCCGCACTGATGGCCAAGGACGACGATTTCAACCACGGCTACACGTTCTCCGGCCATCCCGTCGCCTGTGCTGTGGCACTGGCGAACATCGAGATCATGGAGAAGGAAAATCTCGTCTCGAAGGTCAAGGACACCACCGGCCCGCGCTTTGCCAAGATGCTTGGAAAGTTCAAGGATCATCCCCTCGTCGGCGAAGTGCGCTCGGCCGGGCTGCTCGGCGCCATCGAACTCGTGGCCGACAAGAAAACGCGCCGCCGTTTTGAAAATCCTGGCCGCGTTGGCCTCATCTGCCGCGACCACTTCTTCCGCGAAGGCTTCATCATGCGCGCGCTCTACGAAACCATGGTCTGCGCGCCGCCGCTGATCTGGCAAGAAGAGCATTTCGTCGAGGCCGAAACCATCATGCAGCGCTGCCTCGACCTGACACTCGCCGACGTAAAGGGCGAGATGACGTCATGAGCCGGCGGCCGATCATTGTCATTCCGTCGTGCACGAAAACCATCGACGGCTACGTGTTCGACAGCGTCAGCCGCCGCTACTCGGCCGCCATCGCACAGGCGGCCGACTGCCAGCCGCTGCTTATTCCGCTCGACGAAGCGCTGATCGACATCGGTGCCATCCTCGATGTGGCGGACGGAATTTTCCTATCCGGAAGTCCGTCGAACATTGCACCCAACCACTACAGCGATGAAGCACCGGTGCTGCCCGAAAAGCTCGATCCGGCACGCGATGCGCTGACGTTGCCGCTCATACGAACGGTGGTCGAGCGCAAGATCCCGCTGTTTGCGGTCTGCCGTGGCGTGCAGGAATTGAATGTCGCGCTCGGCGGTACTTTGCATCAGGCCGTGCAAGATCAAAAAGATCACATGGACCATCGCGAGCGCGTTGGCCTATCGCTCGAAGAACGCTGGGGTGCGCGCCATCCGATCACGCTCAAGGGCCGCCTGCGCGAATGGATCGGGCAGGACGAGATCATGGTCAACTCGCTGCACGGCCAAGGCCTCAAGCGCATCGCGCAACCGCTCACGCCCGAGGCGCACGCGGCAGATGGACTGGTCGAAGCCGTGCGCGGCGCTGACGACAGCGCATTTCTACTGGGCGTTCAGTGGCACCCGGAGTGGATGGCCACCGGTAATCCAGCCTCAATGGCATTATTCAAGCGCTTCGGCGCGGCGGCGCGGGAGAACGCGAAGTGATCAGGGAAGACTTTCTAAGCGTCGAGGAGGCGACGAGCTTTCTCGCAATGAACCCGTCGGTGCAATGGATTGACTTACTGCTGTTCGATCTAAACGGCATCGGGCGCGGCAAGCGCGTGCGCCGCGGCGACTTGGCCGGCGTTGCAAAAAACGGCATGCTGATGCCGTCGACCGTATTCATCATGGATGCGCGCGGCAACTGCGTGGAAGAAACCGGCCGCCTGTTGGAAACGGGCGACCCCGACATTCTTTTCCGGGTGCTGGCCGGCACGCTGCATCTCGTCCCGATTGGCGCGCGCACCCATGCCCAGGGCGTACTCGTGCTTGTCGAACACGATGAACTCGATCCGCGCAACATTTTGGGCACGCATGTCAACCGCTTCAAGAAAAGCGGCAAGACGCCGGTCGTGGCCGTGGAACTCGAGTTCTATGTGACGAAGCCAGCCCGCAACGGCGCCTTCACGCTCAATACGCCCGATGGTTTGGCCGACAATCCCGATTGGCCGATGACGTTCCAGTTCGAGGAAATGGACACGCTCGGCCCCTTCATCGACGACATCTATCGCATCGCAGAAACGCAAAAGCTGCCCATCGACGCGGTGATGCAGGAATCGGGGCCTGGCCAATTCGAGATCAACCTGAAGCACCGCGCCGATCCAGTGGCCGCCGCACTCGACGGCCTGCTCCTGAAGCGCGCCGTCAAAGCAGCGGCGCGCGCCCACAACATCGACGCCACGTTCATGGCCAAGCCCCACCACGACTGGTCAGGCTCGGGCATGCACGTTCACATGAGCCTCGTCGACGAGGCCGGCCGCAATCTATTTGCCGGCGATCCGGCCTCGCCGCTGTTCGTCAACGTGATCGGCGGCTTGCGCGAAACCATGGGCGACTTCATGGCCGTATGGGCGCAATCGGCAAATGCCTACCGCCGCTACGTGCCCAAGTCCTATGTGTCGATGGCGGCTCATTGGGGTTTCAACAACCGCACCGTGGCGTTGCGAATCCCGCGCGGCACGGGCCCGGCCACGCGCGTCGAGCACCGCGTCTCGGGTGCCGACGCCAATCCCTATCTCGTGATGGCCGGCATTCTGGCCGGCGCGCAATACGGCATCGATCACAACTGCGATCCGGGACCTGCGACCGAGGGCAACTCGGAAGGCACGCCTGCGCCGCAGCTGCCGACCGCCTGGGTCAGCGCGCTCGACCGCTTTGAAAAATCGCAAATCGTAAAAGATGCTTTCGGTGCGGGCTTCCAAGATGTTTACTACCGGCTGAAGCAGACCGAGCGCATCAATTTCGAGCGCGTCGTCACGTCGCTCGATCACCTGTGGTATGCCCACGTAGCTTGAGAGAGTTCCCGCGTCTATGACATCGCTCGCGCACTTCGAGAATGTTGCCGGCACCATCGATCTGCCAGGCAAGGCCGTGATCGACGGGCGGCTTGTGGCCAGCTCCTCGGGCAAGACGTTCGCCAACGTCGCCTCGCGCAATGGTCAGGTGATCAACCACATCGCCGAATGCGATGCGGCCGACATCGGCACGGCGGTCGCGGCGGCCAAGCGCGCCTTCGACGACAAGCGCTGGCGCAAGCTGCATTACCGCGACAAGAAGGCGGCGATGTTTAAGCTCGCCGATCTGATGGAGCGCGATGCCGAAACCCTCGCCGTTCTCGAAAGCCTCGACGTCGGCAAGCCGATCAAGGACGCGCTCAATATCGATGTGCCTGGCGCCATCCGCACGCTGCGCTATTACGCCGAAGCGCTCGACAAGGTCTACGGCGAGGTCGGCCCCGAAACGACGACACGCATTTCATTTGCGGTCCACGAGCCGCTCGGCGTCATCGGCATTATCGTGCCATGGAATTTTCCCTTGCTGATGGCGATGTGGAAAGTCGCGCCGGCCCTCGCCATGGGCAATTCGATCGTTCTGAAGCCGGCCGAGCAAACCTCGCTGACGGCCTTGAAGCTCGGCGAACTGGCGCTCGAAGCGGGACTTCCCGCGGGTGTGTTGAACGTCGTGCCGGGTATGGGCGCGGTTGCCGGCAAAGCACTCGCGCTACACATGGACGTCGACATGCTGGCCTTCACGGGATCGGGCCCGGTCGGCAAACTGCTGATGCAGTATTCCGGGCAAAGCAATCTGAAGCGCGTCAGCCTGGAACTCGGCGGCAAGTCTCCACAGATCGTGTTTGCCGATTGCCCCGACATGACCGCTGCCGCCGTCAGCGCAGCGTGGAGCGTGTTCTTCAATCAGGGCGAGGTGTGCACGGCGGCGTCGCGGCTGCTCGTACAGGAAAGCATCAAAGCTGAGTTTGTCGAAAAGCTTTTGCTGGTGGCCAAGAAAATTATCCCCGGCGACCCGCTCAATCCGGCGACGAACTTCGGAGCCATGGTCAGCGCGGGGCAGATGAACACGGCGTTGCGCTACATTGAGACCGCGCGCAAGGAGGGCGGCGCGCTTCGCCTCGGCGGCAAACAGGTGCGCACTGACAGCGGCGGTTTCTTTGTCGAACCCACAGTGTTCGACAACATCGGCGCGGGCGCCACGTTGGCACGCGAAGAAGTTTTTGGCCCGGTGCTAGCGGTCAGCACATTCAAAGACGAAGACGACGCCATCAAACTGGCCAACGATACCGTCTATGGTCTGGCCGCTGGATTGTGGACGCGCGATATCTCGCTCGCCCACCGGGCCGCGCGCGAACTGAGAGCCGGTCTCGTCTGGGTCAACGGCTGGGATAGCTGTGATTTGACGATGCCGTTCGGCGGCTTCAAGCAATCGGGCTTCGGCCGCGACCGCTCGATGCACGCGCTGCATAAGTATGCCGACCTCAAGTCCATTTCGATCACGTTACGATAGAGACGAGCCAATCATGAACATGCACACGTCCTGGTTCCCGTCAGCCGCGCTCATCGGCGGCGAATGGGTGACGAGCGCTGAGACATTTGACGTCACCGATCCGGCGACCGGCAACGTCATCGGCCGCGTGCCTAACTTAGGAACGGCTGAGACGCTCAAGGCCATCGACGCGGCGCAAGCCGCCTTCCCGGCGTGGAGTGCCAAGACAGCCAAGGAACGCGGCGCGATTTTGCGGCGCTGGTTCGATCTCGTCATCGCCGAGACCGAGCGCCTCGCGCAACTTATGACCGCCGAACAGGGCAAGCCGCTGGCTGAATCGCGCGGCGAAGTGGCGTACGGCGCGTCGTTCATCGAATGGTTTGCCGAAGAGGGCAAACGTGCCTACGGGCGGACGATCCCGACGACGGCGGCCAGCAAGCGCTACGTCACGATCAAGCAGCCAATCGGCGTGGCAGCCGCAATTACGCCGTGGAATTTCCCCATCGCCATGATTACGCGCAAGGCGGCGTGTGCGTTGGCAGCCGGCTGCACGATTGTCATCAAGCCTTCGGAAGATACGCCGCTGTGCGCGCTTGCCGTCGCCAAGCTCGCGATGGATGCGGGCGTGCCGCCAGGCGTCCTCAACGTCATCACCTCGCTCGATGCCCCGGCCGTCGGCGCGGTTCTTTGCAAAGACAGCCGCGTCCGCAAACTGACATTCACGGGCTCGACGGCGGTCGGCAAAATCCTCTATCGCCAGTGCGCCGATACGGTCAAAAAGCTGACGCTCGAACTCGGCGGCAACGCGCCGCTCATCGTGTTCGACGATGCCAATCTCGAACATGCCGTCGCGGGCGCCATGGGGTCCAAGTATCGCAACGCCGGTCAGACGTGCGTGTGCGCTAACCGCATTCTCGTACAAGCCGGCATCTACGACCGCTTTGCGGCCGCGTTGAAAGAAGCAGCTTCGAAGCTGACGGTCGGAGCCGGCACGGGCGCGGGCATCGCCATGGGTCCGCTCATCAACAAGGACGCAGCCGATAAGGTCGAAGCGCTGACGCAGGATGCAATTTCAAAAGGCGCAAAAGCAATTTTGGGCGGCGCCCCGCACGCGGCTGGAAAACTTTTCTACCAGCCGACCGTGCTGACGGGCGTCACCAAAGACATGGCGCTGGTGGGCGAAGAAATCTTCGGGCCCGTGGCGGCACTCATGAAATTTGAGACCGAAGACGAGGCGGTGACGCTCGCCAACGCAACGCCGTTCGGGCTGGCCGCCTATCTCTTCAGCGAAAATCTCAGCCGGGCGTGGCGCGTCGCGGAACGGCTGGAGGCCGGCATGGTCGGCGTCAACGAGGGCATCTTCTCCAATGAAGTTGTGCCGTTCGGCGGCGTCAAGGAAAGCGGGCTCGGCCGCGAGGGCGCTGCTGAAGGTCTCGACGAATATCTCGAAACCAAGTTCATTTGCCTGGGCAACATCTCCGGTTAAGATCGCGCCGCGGTTCGATCTCTAATCTGGAGTGCACGTTTATGACGTACGGTTTCGAAACGCGGCGGCCACGAAGCGCAGCCCGGCGCACGTTTTTGCAAGGTCTGGGAGCCGCGTGCGTTGGACTCACGTTTGCACCGCGTGGCGCGCGAGCTGCCGAGGAGCCCAAACTCAATTTCTACAATTGGGACACCTACATCGGCGAAACCACCCTGGAAGATTTCAAAACGGCAAGCGGCATCGACGTCAATCTCAGCCTGTTCTCCGGCAACGATGAGCTCTATTCAAAACTGAGCGCGGGCAACGCCGCTTTCGACGTGATCGTGCCGGGAAGCGAAATGGTCGAGCGCATGGCCCAGTCGGATATGCTGCTGCCGCTCGATCATGCAAAAATCCCGAATTTTAAAAACATCGCGCCTGAGTTTCAAGATGCGAGCTACGACCCCAAGCGCAAATTCTCGATGCCCTACACATGGCTCGTGACCGGCATCGGCTATCGCAAATCGAAAGTGAAGAACATCCCGGATAGCTGGAAGGATCTGTTTGACTCAGACCAATACAAGGACCGCATCGCGATCATGAGCGACGCGGGCGAGCTGTTCCGCGCCGGCTTCAAGTACTTGGGCAAAAGCGTCAACGACACATCGCCTGAGAACATCAAGGCAGTTGAAGCTCTGCTCGCCAAGCAGAGGGCGAACATCAAGGCGTTCCACGACGATAGCGGCCAGGACCTGCTGCTGTCGGGCGAAGTCGATCTGGTGATGGAATACAACGGCGATATCGCGCAGGTCATGGCCGAGGACAACGACATCGGTTTCGTAGTGCCCAAAGAAGGCAGCGTGCGCGAAGCGGACTGTCTGGCGATTCCAAAAGGTGCGCCTCACCCGGACAACGCCCATACGTTCATCAACTACCTGCTCGACGCAAAGGTCAGCGCGGAAATATCGAATTCGATCAAGTATCCCTCGCCCAACGCCGCTGCGATCGCGCTGATGCCCGACGATTACAAAACCAACACCTGCGTTTTCCCGCCCCCCGCGGCTCTGGAAAAGTGCGAATACGCGCGGTACCCAGGCGCCGGCGTGGAAAAACTTTTCGATGAGGCGCTCGCGCGCCTGCGCGCATCATAAAAGTCGCGCCTGCGCGCATCGTGACCGCTAATCCCATAACCAGGCGGCGCCGCGGACGCCGCTGGCATCGCCCCACTTAGGCGGCAAAACCCGCACTTGTTTATTATCGGCAAAAATATGCGGCGCCATGAGCGCCGGCAACACGTCGTAGAGGTGCGTAAGTTTCGAAAGCCCGCCGCCGAGCACGATGACATCGGGGTCGATAATGTTGACGACGTGCGCCAGACCGCGCGCCAGGCGGCTGGCATGACGGCCAAGTGTGTCCTGCGCACTCGCGTCGCCGCTCGCCGCCGCCGCTGCGATGCTTTGAGCTGCGAGGCAAACCCCTGTCGTTTTCGCGTGGTCACCTTCCAGTGCGGGGCCCGAAACCCAGGTTTCCATGCAGCCGTTGCGTCCGCACCAGCAGCGTGGACCAGGAACTTCCTCTGCCGTGGCCCACGGCAACGGATTATGCCCCCATTCGCCGCCGATACCGCGTCCTCCATTCACGAGCGAGCCGTTCAGCACCAGTCCGCCGCCGCAGCCTGTCCCCAAGATCACACCGAACACGGAGCGCGCGCCCGCGCCCGCGCCGTCGGTTGCTTCCGACAGCGCAAAGCAGTTGGCGTCGTTGGCGAGCCTGACGGGGCGGCCGAGGCTTTGCGCAAGGTCGTGATTGAAGGCACGCCCGTTGAGCCAGGTGGAATTGGCATTTTGCATGACGCCCGTCAGCGGCGATATCGAGCCAGGCACGCCGATGCCGATACTGGGCAGAGCCTCGCCGCTCAAGCCGCTTTCGAGATGCGCGATCAGACCGGCTAGGGCGGCGATGGTGCCGGCATAGTCGTCCCGCGGCGTCACAATCCGGGACCGCGTTAACGCCTTGTTATCACGCGAAAATAGGGCGCCTTCGATTTTGTTGCCGCCCAGATCCAATCCCAGCCGCAGGCGGCCCCTCGCATCTATGGTCACCATGTCCTTTATCCCGCCGATTCGGCCGCCCGTTGCAGCAGAGCATGGGCCGGGGCGATCGTGGCTGGGTCAGCTGTTTTTGCGTCGGCAAACGCCAGCAGCAGCCGCTCATCTTCGAGCAGATACGAAAGCACGGCGGCCAGCATATGCGGTTGGCCCGCTCCGGCCCGCAGCGTGTCGGGCGTGGTGCCCGTAAGCGACAAAAATCGTACCAGCCGCTCGCCGTCCTCCGCCAGGAAGGTCAGGGCCGCAAGGCCCAGTTGCTCGGCCTGAGCGAGCGAAAAAGCGGCCATTTTCGACATTTCTGGTGCCCTATCCGGCTAAATAATCAGTGCCGCGAGCGGCAAACTTAAACTGTTGGTTACTGCTATGTGTGCAGAATCGCACCCGGTCCAAGTGGGAGAATCGGTGCACATGGTTGTAGGACAAAGAGTGGACCCGCAACTATGACGTATCAGGAGACAACTGCGCCCGTCGAGGACCACGTGGTACCACTGAAGCGATTGGCCAAGTCTGTGCTGATTGTGGAAGACAACGAGCTCAATATGAAGCTCTTCCACGATTTGCTGGCGGCGCATGGCTATCGCACGGTGCAGACGCGCAATGGCCTCGATGCGATTTCGCTGGCGCGCCAGCATCGGCCCTCCCTTATCCTGATGGATATCCAGCTTCCCGAAGTCTCCGGCCTCGAAGTCACCAAGTGGCTCAAGGAAGACGAAGAGCTGCGCGCCATTCCCGTGGTCGCGGTGACTGCATTTGCCATGAAAGGCGACGAAGAGCGTATCCGCTCTGGCGGGTGTGAGGCCTATGTCTCCAAGCCGATTTCCGTCACCACCTTTCTCGACACCATTCGCCGCTTCATCGGCGAGGCTTAGGTTCACACGATGACCGCGCGCGTCCTTGTCGTTGACGACATTCTGGCCAACGTAAAGCTTTTGGAAGCCAGACTTTCGGCTGAATATTTCGAAGTGCTGACGGCGTTCAATGGCCAGGAAGCGCTCGACGTGTGCGCGCGCGAGCGCATCGACGTCGTGTTGCTCGACGTCATGATGCCGGGCATGGACGGCTTTGAAGTCTGCCGCCGGTTGAAGGCCAACCCCAAAACGCACCACATCCCAGTCATCATGGTGACGGCGCTGGATCAGCCCTCGGACCGGGTTCAGGGGCTCGAAAACGGCGCCGACGATTTTCTCACCAAGCCGGTCGACGACATCGCGCTAGTGACGCGCGTCAAGAACCTGGGCCGGCTCAAGGTCCTGAACGATGAGATGCTTTTGCGCGCCTCGACCAGCCAGCAAATGGGACTGACCGATACGGCCGCTTTCGCCAAAGCCTTGACCGACCGGGCGGGGCGCCTTTTGATCGTCGACGACCATCCGCGTTCGGCGGCGCGGCTCATGGAATCGCTTTCCAAAACCCACGACACTTTTGTCGAACGCGATCCCAACGCCGCTCTTCTCAAGGTGGCCGAGCACAATTTCGATCTGATTATCGTATCGCTCAGCTTAGCTGGCTCGGACGCCTTGCGGCTGTGCTCACAGATTCGGGCTCTCGAGCGCACGCGCCATCTGCCGATCATTATTCTGGTCGAGCCCGGCGATGAAGCGCGCTTGATGCGCGGCCTCGATATGGGCGTCAACGATTACCTGATGCGCCCGATCGAGCGGCACGAAATGCTGGCGCGCATCAAGACCCAGATCAAGCGCAAGCGCTTCTCGGAGTTCCTGCGCAACAAGTTGCAAGAGAGCGTCGAGATGTCGATCACCGACAGTCTCACGGGACTGCACAACCGGCGCTATATGGACGGACACATGAGCACGCTGGTCGGTGATGCCATCAAGAACGGCCGCCCGCTGTCTGTGCTGCTGGCCGACATCGACCACTTCAAGAAGGTCAACGACACCTACGGCCACGATGCAGGCGACGCCGTGCTCAAAGAATTTGCTGAGCGCTTCCGCCGCAACACGCGCGGTATCGACCTCTCGTGCCGGCTGGGGGGCGAAGAATTCATCATCATCATGCCCGACACTGATATCGCGCGAGCCTATCAGGTCGGCGAGCGGATCCGCGAATGCGTCGCGGCCGACCCTTTCCGCGTCAATGCCGAGTTAGCTCTGCATATTACGGCCAGCGTCGGACTGGGAACGTTGGAGCGGGCGGACGACACGCCTGATATAGTCATTAAAAGGGCTGATAACGCGCTTTATGCCGCAAAACGCCGCGGACGCAATAGGGTCGCCGCGGACGCGGCGTAATGCTCACAAAAATTTTATTTCAGGGGTTGCATCGGGGGCGCAGATTTCCTTAAGGTTGTATCGTCCGCGACGGAAAACACCAAAGTAGCGGCCTTATCAACGCTTTGTGCAGAATAGACTTGCGCACGATCTGATAGCGTTCAGATGCCAAAAAATCAGATGACGGTTGACCGGCACTCACACCGGACAAATCAAGACGTTGACAACGCCCACAGCCCAGATAGGTTCCCTCTGATAAATCTGTCGCAGGCTTGGCAAAACATCGTGTGGCGCCAATTTCATCGCGACGACAAATTCCCGCGGCTCGTCGGGTTTGCCGCATCTCCTGATGGAGCGGGGATACTTCGCAGATGGTTCGCGCCATCTGCGGCACCTGTTTGACGTCAACGCCCTCTTTGACGTCATCGGGTCATAGGTCAGAGCCCTTAGCACGCTCGGGATGCTTACCCCGCTGCCGGGTAGCTACGGGCTCTGATCAAGCTTTCAGAAGAGCTATTGGACTTTGCGATTGACGCTTGGCTTAAAAGCCGACGCCACCAAAACCGGCGGCTTAATCCCTTACTTAATCTTTGTCTCTTTGAATTCTACGTGCTTGCGCACGACAGGATCATACTTCTTAAAAACAATCTTCTCAGTCGACGTGCGCGGGTTCTTCTTGGTCACGTAGAAAAAGCCCGTTCCAGCTGTCGACAGCAACTTGATCTTCTGAGTAACAGGCTTAGCCATGGCGAAAACGCCCCTGAGTGAATGATACTGTAATGAGGAAGGCGCACCATAGCCGCCAAAACCAGCGTGTCAAGGCGCGCTGTCGGCCTCGCGACAACAGAGCACCACGCAATGGCTCAGGGTTCGAACCGGACGGGGCGAGCCGCCAGCGGTACGGCTACGGACGGATCCGTCAGATCGCTGCCTGGACCGCCAAATCCGTGCATGCGTAAAGCCCACTGCAGGCCGATCAGTGCGCCCTTGATGCGGGGAAGAAGCCCCAAGCAGAGCACCAGCAAAAGTGGTCCACAGATTGCCCAGTGGACCCATGTCGGCGGAGCGTACGTTTGCTCGAGCCACAGAATGCCCGCGCCCATGATGTGAGCAACGATCAGGATCGTGAAGTAAGGAGGCGCGTCGTCTGCACGGTGATGATGCAGTTCCTCGCCGCACGAGGGACAATGGTCGTTCACCTTGAGATAGGCCCGGTAAAGCGCGCCTTCTCCGCACGCGGGACACGTTTGCTTCAACCCGCGAAGCATGGCGGTGCGCTTCGATCGATCCGCCATCGAGGGCAATTCATTTTGGAAAGTAATCATGACCGTAGATTGGGTACCGGGCCTGCAAGGTCAAGCGAAGGGGTGTCGCGGGTGCGGCGTGCTGAGGCGGCTTAATGCGCAGCGTTGTGCAAAACAGCCAAGACTTGCCCAGGATCGGGCGTCGGACCCAACGCTGAAAAATCGCCACGAACTTGCAAACTGGCATCGAGCTGGCGATGGAACTCCTCGCGACCGACTTCAATCGTGCCGAACTGGCGCAGGTGATCGGTGACGAATTGCGTATCGAGCAGACGAAAGCCGCCCGCCACCAGACGGGCCGCCAAATGCACGAGCGCAATTTTCGACGCGTCACGCTCAAAGGAAAACATGCTTTCGCCGAAAAACGCTCCCCCGAGTGCCACTCCGTAAAGGCCCCCCACCAGCCGGTCCTGCCACCACACTTCCACGGTATGGCAGTGGCCCATATCGAACAGGTCTTGATAGAGACCGCGGATACGGCTGTTGATCCAAGTGGAATTGCGTCCCGGGCGGGCCGTCGCGCAGCCTTCGATCACACCTGGGAAGTCACTGTCTATGCGCACCTGCATATCGGTTGTGCGAATGGTCCGTGCCAAACGGTGGGGAATGTGGACGCCGTTGAGGGGCAGCAGCCCGCGCCGTTGCGGCTCAATCCAATAAAGAGCGGTATCCTCGGCGCTTTCCGCCATCGGAAAAATACCGCAACTATACGCCTTCAGCAGAACCTGCGGCGTGATCTCGACCATGATGTCGTCGCGAGAAGTCACGATGCCAACCGTTCCACCAAATGCTCAGCCACTCAAGACATACGCCGATCCCGGCGAACCACCGATCATGAATCACGTTGGCGATCAATTCAATCGGCAACATTGAATGTCATATTCCTTGGCGGCATCACGGAGACATTGTGGCGCCCGTGTGAAGTTTGGGTGCAGCGCGCGCCAAGCCGCGCGAGGCGATGCCACGATGGCCGTAACACTCAAGCAGGTTTGCCGAGGTACTTCTCGAGCCAATGGATGTCGTAGACGCCGTTGACGACATCGGGATGCCGGACGAGCTCGTTGAAGAGTGGGATCGTGGTCTCGATGCCATCGATGACAAACTCAGACAGCGCGCGGCGCAGACGCATCAGGCACTCGTTGCGCGTTTTGCCGTGAACGATGAGCTTGCCTATCAAGCTGTCGTAGTAAGGCGGGATGCGATAGCCCTGGTAAACGCCTGAATCAACGCGTACGCCGAGCCCGCCCGGCGGATGCCAGTACGTGATCTTCCCCGGTGACGGACGGAAGGTGCGCGGGTTTTCCGCATTGATGCGGCATTCGATAGCGTGGCCCGAAAACGTAATTTGGTCTTGTGTATGCGAAAGGCCTGCACCCGAGGCGACGCGGATCTGTTCGAGCACGAGATCGAGGCCCGTGATCATCTCTGTGACAGGGTGTTCAACCTGCAGGCGCGTGTTCATTTCGATGAAGTAGAATTCGCCCTCCTCGTAAAGGAATTCGATGGTGCCCGCGCCGCGATATTTAATTTTGCGCATGGCGGCAGTGACAGTTTCTCCGATTTTTACACGCGCCGCCGCGTTGAGCGCGGGCGACGGCGCCTCTTCGAGAATTTTCTGGTGCCGGCGCTGCAGAGAACAATCACGTTCGCCCAGATAAACGGCGTTGCCTTTGCCGTCGCCGAAGACTTGGATTTCGATGTGGCGCGGCTTCAGCAGATATTTTTCAATATAGCAGCTGTCGTTGCCGAACGCGGCCTTGGCCTCCGCGCGCGCGGTCGCCAGCGCCATCGGCAAATCGGCCGCCGTCAGAGCAACTTTCATGCCCCGGCCGCCGCCGCCAGCGGTTGCCTTGACGATGACGGGGAAGCCCATCTCGTTGGCAGCCTTGAGGGCCTGCGCGTCGGTCGTGACTTCGCCGTCGGAACCCGGCACCACCGGAATACCGAGTTTTTTAGCGGTCTCCTTGGCCGTAATTTTATCGCCCATGATGCGGATGTGTTCGGACGTCGGCCCGATAAACGTGATGCCGTGCTCTTCTAGAATTTCGGCAAAGCGCGCATTTTCCGACAGGAACCCGTAACCCGGGTGCACGGCGTCCGCGCCGGTGATTTCGCAAGCGGCGAGCAGGCGCGGAATATTCAAATAGCTGTCGGACGCTGGTGGCGATCCGATGCACACGCTTTCGTCCGCAAGCCGGACGTGCATGGCGTCGGCGTCGGCCGTCGAATGCACGGCGACAGTGGCGATGCCGAGCTCCTTGCAAGCGCGCTGAATACGAAGGGCGATTTCCCCGCGGTTGGCGATGAGAACTTTATCGAACATGGTGTCGTACGGCCGCGAGCGAAAGGCTTTCAGGCAATCCGATCGGATGCTTGCCGCATCCTCGAAAGCCCGCCAACGCTGCCACCCCTCCTGTTATTCAATGATGACGAGCGGCTCGCCGAATTCGACAGGCTGGCCACTGTCGACAAATACCGCCGTCACCATGCCGGCGCGCGGCGACGGAATCTGGTTCATCGTCTTCATGGCTTCGATGATGAGCAACGTATCGCCCACCGCCACCCGCGACCCGACTTCGACGAACGGCGGCGCGTTGGGGTCAGCCGCGCGGTAAGTGGTGCCGACCATGGGTGACTTGACGACTCCGGGGTGCTTGGCCGGATCGGCGATCGCAGCGGCTCCGCCCGCCGGCGCAGCGCCCCCTGCCGGCGCACCGGCAGCATGCATCACGGGTGCAGAGGGCGCGACGTGAATCGTTCTCGCCACGCGGATTTTCAGACCGCTTTTTTCGATCTCAATCTCGGAGAGTCCGGTCTCGTTCAAAAGCTGCGCCAGATCTCGGATCAGCTTTTGATCAGCGTTCGCCTGGCCAGGATCCTCTTTCGCGGTCATTTCCGTCTTATTCCTTTGTTCGACTCTGGGCTGCGGTTTTGGTGGCGATTATATGAGCGATTGCGTCGAGTGCTAGTTCATATCCCTGGGCGCCAAGGCCGCAGATCACGCCGTCGGCCGCCAACGAAACATACGAATGCTGACGAAACGCTTCGCGGCGAAAGATATTCGAAAGGTGCACCTCGATGGCCGGCACTTCAGCAGCCTGCAAGGCGTCGAGCACAGCAATGGACGTATGCGTCAGGGCACCGGCATTGATGATGATGCCCGCGGCCGCCGTGCGCGCTTCCTGAATCCAGCCGACCAGTTCGCCTTCGTGGTTGGTCTGCCGGAAATCGACCGAGAGCCCTAATGATTGCGCGCGCTTTTGCGCCAATGCGCGCACATCGTCGAGGCTGTTGCGCCCGTAGACAGCCGGTTCGCGAACGCCCAGCATATTGAGGTTGGGTCCGTTGAGGACAAAGACGGGCTTGGTCATGATGCGGTAGCTGGGTGCATGCTTTGCAGGTGCGGGTGATGTCAAACGGCGTCGCGCCTCACAGAAATGACCCGCAAGGCGCAACCAAACTCTTCCCGTCTAACAGCTTTCTCGCACGTGCGAAAGGCCGCAGCTCCGCTCACCTGTTGACGACCCAAAGCAAAGCCGAAGCTTCAACAATACGAGCAGCCTGTCTTCCTCAGTTCGGCGATATGACCGGCCAACGTCTCGGTCAGATTTTCAGGTGCACCACCAACCGATTGGTTGCCCACCAAAAAGTGCGGCGTGCCGTTGATGCCCATTTTCTGCGCTAGCTCTTTCACCCGCGTCAGTTCGGCCTTGACCGGCTCCGAATTCATGTCGGCCTTGAGCTTCGCCATATCGAGGCCCAGTCCCTCGGCAGCCTTGATCGCGACAGCTTCAGTGGTGGTGCCTTTGTGGGTGATGAGCGCCTTGTGCATCTCCCAATATTTACCCTGCAACTTCGCGGCAAGCGCTAGGCGCGACACCGGCTCTGAGGCGTCGCTGATGATCGGCAACTCCTTGAACACGACACGGACGTTCTTGTCGTCTTCGATGAGCTTGGCGATAGCCGGGAACCCGCGCTTGCAGTAGCCGCAGTTGTAATCGAAGAACTCGACCACCGTGATATCGCCGTTGGGATTACCAGCCACGGCCGCATTTGGATGGCGATAGATGTCTTTGGCGTGCTCGGCGACCATGGCCTTGGTCTTTTCTTCCTGGTCTTTTTGGGCCTTGATTTCGAAGGCGGCCTGCATCTCAAGAAGTAATTCCGGGTGCCCGAGAAGGTAGTCTTTGACGATCTTTTCGATGGCGTTTTTCTGCTCGCCCGAAAAGCTGCCCGGTGCCGGTGCCGGTGCCGCGGCGGCCGCCGGCACAGCTGGTGCATCTTGTTCAGCGGCCGACGTGACGACAGCGCGCCCCGTCATGAACGCGACGGCCGCGATTGCTGCTAAAAGCGGGAGCGCCGCCAGGGAACCCTTGCGGGCGGGGCGTGTCTCGATCTTCTTATCTGACATAAAGTCTCCAAATGACAGACGATCAGTCCCATGAGCGGCTAACCGATCGTCTATTCCGGTTGCTTGGGCGGCGCAATGTTGAAGATATCGTCGGCCCTCAGCCACGCCGGCGAGCCCGGTTTCAATTCGCGTTGGGCAATGCCGGCGCGTTCCTTGGCGCGCTTGAAATCACCGGCACGCAATTCGACCTCGGCCTGCATCAGGTTGGCTTCGGCAATCTGCTGTTTGGAACCATACGCCTGCGAAAGCAGCCTATAGGTATCGATGAATGTCCCCGCCGCTTTGTCGGCCTCATCCTCCGACCGCAAAGCGTTCTTCAGACGGGCGATGGCGTCATCCGTTTTCGAAAAATCGCCCGATTCGATGATCGCGCGCGCCAACAGGGTTTCGAGTTGCGGTGCCGACTTCAGAATTTCAACTGCTTTGCGCAACGGGGCAACGGCGTTGGCCGCCTGACCGTTCTTCAACAGAAAATCAGCTTTTACTTCATAAAAATACGGATTGCCCGGCTGCTCTTTGATCAGCGCATCAATGGCGGCAAGGCCGGTCGCAAAGCCGCCGGTCTGGCCCTGGCGCAAGTGCGCGATGGCGCGGGCATAGCGGGCGGCAAGGCGTGTGTCGCTGACCGGATAGGTGTTCAACACGTCTTGCGGCGAATTCAAATAGCCAGCGAGCTTGGCGCGCATCATGTCGTGGCGGACCTGCAAGGCCGGGGCATCCGTCTGATCCGTGTACGGCGACTTCTGCACATTCTCGCGCAAAAGTGCGATGCGCGTGCGCTCGAGCGGATGCGTACGGCGATAACTTTCGCCCAGCGTGTAGCGGTTATCTTCGGCAAGGCGCTCGAATGTTTCGAGCATGCCTTTACCCGACTGGGCGCTGCGCTTCAGAAGATCGAGGCCCGACTGATCGGCCGCCGATTCCTGGGCCTGGCGCTCCAAGAGAAATGCCCGCATTAACGTTTCAGAGCCACCGGCCGCCACGGCTTGCCCGGCGCCCGTGATGCTCGATGAATTGTCTCCGCCAGCAAACGCGCCGCCGACCATCAAGCCAATGCCGAGCAGCTGCAGCAGCAGCGACCGGTTCTGCAAGGTGCTCGCCTGATTGCGCAGCGCGGAAATATGGGCGGCCACGATGTGCCCGGTCTCGTGCGCCAAGACGCCGATGACCTGATTTGGCGTTGTCGAACTCATCAGCGTGCCGGTATGCACGTAAATGTTCCGGCCATCGATCACGAACGCATTGAAGGTCGAGTTATTAATCACGCGGACGCGGATGCGCCCGCCGCCGAGGCCGGCTTTTTCGAGAATCGGCCGGGCATAGTCCGCCAACAGCGCTTCGATCTCGGTGTCTTGAATCTGTGGAATTCGCTGCGCGTTTGCCGGCGCTGGCCGCATCAGGGCCACGCCCGCCAGCAACGCCGCGACGGCGTTACGTAAAGGCTTCGTGTTCGATTGCGTCATCGCACTCATACCCGCCCAAGTCAGCCAACCCAATCCGCCAAGTCGATCGTTGAACCCCTGATAGCGCATCGGAACCGGTCGTACGATATCAGAAAGCGAGCGACCCGCGGAGACGGGATTTGCTGACCCCAATTGGGCGCAAGCATGGCAGTTTATAGCAATTGGCAGGTGTGATGGATGACAAGTTGTACAGAAAGGCGGGACGTTTAGCCCCGCCTTTCTGTAATTTCTACTTGAAGGTTCAGCCGTGGCCGCTGTTGGCGCCGAGCGAAACGAAGTGCGAGCCGACATCGACATGAATGTGGTTCATATCGCGGTAGGTCATGATGCCGCCCGAGTGATGATTGGCGATGAGCCACTGCACGATCGCCGCCTTGCGGCCGCCAGCGCTGAAGTCAATCGCCATGCCGTTACGGTGCTTGGACGGCTTGCCGGAGGTGGCAATGACCGCGCCGGGCCTGCACGTCGAAACGATCTCGACCGATCCGAATTTCGACTCGATGCGGTTCAATAGACTCCGAGCTGATGCCTGCAGGCACGAACGCGATGAGCCGCCGTCGCTGCCCCCGCTGGCATGGCGAGTCTTACGGCGGCCGGATGCATAGGACTTCTTCTTGCCCGATGACGCGTACGACTTTTTCTTCGACGATTTGTACGAGGTCTTTTTCGATCCCGAACGGTTCGAGCTCAAGCGCGGAGTATAGTTCTTCTTGGTGAGGCTGCTCGTGCCGAGCGCAACATCAGATGTGGTTGCAAGAGCCAGCACGATGGTGCCGGCTTTGAAGTTTCTCGCCTGATCGGGCTTTGCAGTCGAATTGCGAAAAGCCGATGGCGTTTGGTCGCCGTTTTCGACACGGGCTTCAGCCGTGGTGGTCACAAATGACATGAGAACGGCGCAAGTCAGCGCGCTAAGAACGCGAACGATCATTGATTTTTATCCCTCTCTAGGGTTGTTTGAAAATACCGATCGATAGCCGGGGACAGGCGTCCCATGGCGGATCAGCTGACAGCGGTTAGGGTGCCGTTTACTGTGCCGCGAGCCCTTCATCGAAGGCATGCGCGTAAAGCACGAGAGCACCACCAGATCGCTTAACCAATCGGTCGCAAATCGATCGATAGGGATGCCCGCTCAACAGGGGTCAATAGGTCCCAACGCCGATTTGCTGCCTCGGGTCGTTAACCCCGGGGTGCGCGTAAACTGCCGAGTAAAAAGCGCTATGGCCAGGGGGCTGCGACGAAACGTAACTTTGCAGTGCAGCAATGTGCGGATTGCCTCACAGATTAATACAGTAAAATCAACGATGTCTCTAGAAATAATAGGCTTTTGAGGTTCACGCTGTTCAGGCATCTGCACTGCACCGATGATCAACTATGGGGCATTATTGCGACGCAAAACTGCATTCGCGGCAGCACGACCTGTGTCCGCTTCCGGCGTGCAACTGGCCGCTATCGGCACCGCGTAAAGCGAAATGGTCTGAAGCTGCAAGCGTTGAACGGACATGTTGCAAGCCTTGCCCGTTGCCAGCTTTGCGATGACTTTTCCGCTCTCGGTTCCAGCGTCTGCGTCGGTGATTTGGTACCCTGTTCCTTGCGCCAGCCGTAGAATACGCGGGCCCACAAACCGGCCGCGGCCGTCGGGCGGCGTTATGCCTTCGATCGACCATTGGGCGGCATCGGGCAATGGGGCGGGATAGAACGCGACGTCGATCGTCTGTACCGTGAGCTTATTCTTAACGTCGTCCGCAACCCGCACGACGCCACTGTCGTCGATGAGGATGATCTTGCCATCGCGGCCAATTTGGAAGCGCTCACTATGCAAGGCGCCGACGTTGAGCGTGTAGGTGATCATGGGAAAAAGTTCGATCGTCTGGTCGGCGCGGCGCTTGAAAAAGCTGGTGGCTTCAGCACCCTTCCAAAGATCGAGACTCCAGGCTCCGTCGTAGCCGTTGAGAGCGAAGACGACTGGCAGCAGCCCCTTCATGCGCAACGTCAAAGCATCAGCGGCCGCCAAATTTTCGCCGCTGGTGACGATAAGCCCGGTGGGCGTAAGCCTAAATCGGACTTGGGCCGACTGGGGCTCGCTTGAAAACACAAGCGCGTACTCACCTTCGGGTAACGGTGCGAGCGTCTCACGGCACACCCGCTGCGTGAAGCACTCGTCGTGCGTG
>JANNUW010000242.1:0-10170 GCA_031414095.1 Hyphomicrobium sp.
CGCGCCGAGCTGATGAAACTGCCCAGCCAATCGGATGTCGCGCGCGAGATTGGCCGCAACGTCGACCCGAGCTTGATCTTCAAGGCCGTGCGGCATTTGTCGAAGCTTGTAGCGACCATTCTTGGACCCGAACTCGAGGATCTTTATGCCGCCTCCAGGGCGCGCGGCGGTTTCTCCCCCGATGCCGAGGCGGCCGGCCTCAGGGCGCAGCGCAACGGCGCGCTGACACTGCTCAATGCGCGCGCGGGCGACGGCGATAGAGGCCGCGTGATGCAGCACTTCGTCAAAGCCACCAACATGACCGACGAGGCCCATGCTCTGGCGCTGTTGGCGGCAACGCAATCACCCGATCGAGAGCCAGCCCTCACCCGCTTTTTCGACCGCTGGAAAGGGGACCACCTCGTCATCGACACTTGGTTTGCGGCTCAGGCCCAGTCGCCCCTCGACAGCACCCTTGATGACGTCAAGGCTCTAACGGCCCATCCTCTATTCTCGATGACGGCGCCAAATAAAGTGCGGGCCTTGATCGGAGCCTTTGCGCAAAACAATCCCGTGCAGTTCAATCGGCCCGATGGCGCGGGCTATCAGTTCCTGGCCGAGTGCGTGCTTGAACTGGGCAAGTTCAATCCGCAAATTGCGGCGCGCATGCTGGGCGCTTTGCGAAGCTTTCGATCGCTCGAGGCGGGCCGGCGGGGGCTTGCCCGCAAGTCGTTGCGCGCCATCGCGGCCGCGCCAAATCTGCCGGCCGACGTCTATGAGATCGTGACAAAAATGCTCGACGAATAATCAGGCTCAGAAATCTTGCTTGACCCCATTTAAACTCCCTCGACAGGTGAGTCGCGAATCAGTGACCTTGGGGGTGCGAATCGGACTCGGCATCGAACCGGATCGCGGCCTTCAGTCGGAGTGCAATCTTCACAATTTGGCAGGAGACAGGGATGGCGGGGACAGTGTCCGCCCATCCGCGGGGAACGTCTGTGCTTTCACGGACTCTCGCTGAAGGGTATTGCGGCTTCACCGAACTTCTCTTGGCTCATTCCCGGACCATGTCCGCATGCTGGCTACAGCTGGCAGCGGTCATGCATCTCTGCTTGCTGGCCTTCGCCGAGGCCGCGCAAGGGTCGCGCAATTTGCTGCCGCTGGTCATCGTCACCGGGCTGGTGCTGGTCCTGTCCGCCTTTGCCAATCTTGCCGTTGCAGCCCCACTCGAACCGCTGCCGCGCATTCCGGAAAAAGTGCCTGCCCCAGCCGACGACATCCTGCCAACCCAGACTGCCGATCTTTCCCAATTCTTCTTGTCGTCGCGCGAACTGGCGCTCGAACGCCAATCGCAGCGCCTCGTTGAGATTGCCGACACCGCCGTCCGCTCGCGCAGCCAAGCCGAACAACGCGGCCAAGCCTGGGCCGAACTTATGTCACGCGTCAGCCACGAGTTGCGCACACCGCTCAATGCCGTGATCGGATTTTCCGACATCATGAACGCCGAAATATTCGGGCCGGTCGGGCATCCGCGCTACCGCGAATACGTCGGCCATATCCGCGACAGCGGCCGCGCACTGCTAAAATCCGCTGAAGACACGCTCGCCTTGACAGCATTGCTGGCACAGCCTGGTTCGCTCAAACCTGAAGTTCTTGATCTCAAAGAATTCGTGCGCGATGCCTGGACGTTCGTAGCACTGGACTCCAGTGCGCACGACCTCGAACTACGGGCCGGCGGACTTAACGGCATCGAGGTTCTCGGCGAACGCCGGCCGCTGCGCCAGATCCTCATCAATCTTTTGTCAGCAGCGACAGCCCGCGCGGCGCCCGGCAGCGCCATCGAAATTATGGCACGGCCGGACGGCGACCTCATCGAACTCGAAATCGTGGTGGCGACGTTGGCTCCACCGCAAGGAATGAACGATGGAGCGCTCGCATTGAGCCTTGCCCGCGCGCTTCTCGAACTCCAAGACAGTTCGCTGCTTGAACTGAAGGGATCACACACCTGGCGTGCGGTGACCGTCTTGTCTGCGGCGACCCAAGCCGACTTCTTTACCGAGCCGGGCCGAACGGGTGTGCGCTGCTTGGCCTTCGCTGACGCCTGAGGCTTCCGCGGTCCTTGAGTCCTCAGGGTGTCGCGTCTTGAGATGAATTTTTGCTCGGGCGAGGAGCCGGATCTTCGAACATATGCGGACGCCGGGCTTTCCAACGCGCCGCCATCGCCTGGCGTTCGGCGGCCGTCATGTGGGGGGCCAAAGCCAGCAGCGACGCGCGTGCGGCAACCTTGGCTGTCGCCTCTGCCTCGTCGATGCGCCCGAAGGCGAGCGTGAGGCTATCCCTGTCGTATGTTTGCGCGCTGAGCGCGGCCGCTGCCTCGCGCCGGGCTTGGCGGATCGAGGAGATCAGCGGCTCCACATCAGCTACCGCGTTTTGCTTCATCAACAAGCGCAGCTCTTTGGCCCGCTCTTTAGGAATGCTCTTCAGAAATCCTTGAATGCCGAGTTCGGTTGTTCCGCGGCCGCCACCTTTCAAATGATGCCGCTTGGACTGCCAGAAGGAGCCCGCAAAGGCCCCCGCGAACAGGAGGTTGATCGCCAGCGACGCGAGCAACACGAGCCGCCATCGGCCTGCCGGAGCAGACGGCGTACCGGGAGGGGCGACCGAATATGGTTTGCGATCTTCAGGTGCCGGGCTCACAGCGCATTCTCCTCATCCAGATCGCTCACTGATGTGCCGAGCGCCATGTCCGCCGCATCGAGCCCATCGTCGGGCGCGACCCAGGCGAGTGTGCTGATGGGCGCAACCACTTGATTTCCGATACCCGTTGCGCCAGCCAACATGCCAAGAATAAGCGAGGCGGCCAAAGCAGCCTGCGCGCGGCCGCCAAGCAGCCGCGGCGGGGCAAGCACGCGCGCGCGCGCGGATTGAGAAGACGCGCGTGCGGAGAGAGAAGACGCGCGTGCGGAGAGAGGAGGCGCGCGCGCGGCCGCAACGCCAGACGGCTGCGAGGTGTCGCGACGGGCCTGCCCGGCCAATTCCGCCGCAAGGGCGTCCATGACCCGGACGCGAAACGCTGGGTCGGCTTGCGCTGGCTCCGTCAATAGACTTTCAAGTGCCTGGGCTTCCCCCAGAGCGTAGCGGGCCGCCGCGTTCGTGGCCAGCAAGGCGATGAACCGCTGCTGATCAGCAACCGGCCATCTTTGCAGGTCCGGCCCATAGAGAGCCAATTGTTCTTCAAGAGCCTGGAAGTCAGCGCTGCGTGGGGGCGTAGGAGTTTTCATGACGGATCCGGTGCAGTGAGAGACATGCGAGGATGAGGATGAAGGCGAACACTCTTTTGAACAATCATGAGACGTCCTCCATCAACCCGCGCCATTCGGCTTCAAGCTGCTTTTTGAGCGTCCGGCGGGCTCTTGCAAGCAGGCTCTCGACCGCATCGACAGACAGATCAAGCTGGCTTGCGATCCCAGCCAGCGTCAAGTCCTCGAAATGGAACAAAGCAAGCGCAACGCGCTGCCGGTCGGGCAAAGCGGCCATCGCGGCGGCGACACGCGCTGACGTCTCGCGCTGCGTGATGGCCGTCAACTGCAGCGGCGGCTCGGCGGCCTCGGGCTGGTCATCGTCAAGGGGCGTGAGGCGTCCCTGGACCCGCAGGCGATCGAGGCACAAATTTGTGACCACCCGGCGCAGCCACGGTCCGGCTCCGGCAGCGGTTACATCCAACTTGGCGGCATTGCGCCAAAGCCGCAAAAGCGCTTCTTGCGCCACGTCTTCGGCTTCGCTTGTCCCCCCGAGCATCCGGTTGGCAAAATTCCGAACCATAGCGTGATGACGGTCGACCAATATCGCAAACGCAGACAGATCGCCGCCAACGCACAGCGCCAACAACGATCCGTCACTTTCTGTTTTCGCGCCTGCCGGTTTATCGCCCGGCTGCGTGTGGTCCTGACGCGTCACAAAATCGGCTCTCACAGTCGCGGTTGGTATCGCCACTATGCCGCCAATGACGTGCCGATGCCACAGCCCATACACGCGATCACCGCGAAAGCCAGCCCTTGCGGGCCGAACTTGGAAAGTCGGCAGCGTCAATCTGGGCATCGTCGTTGAGGTCGAGATTGGTAAAGCGCTTGACCGCCTTGGCAGAGAATTCCTCCTCGGTGAGCTTTCCGTCCTTGTTCTGGTCGGCCCCGTGCATCAGCCTCGTTTTTGAAAACTGAACGCGTTCCGACGTTTGGCCGGCCAGCTCGCTGCGCTCAAGCACGCCGCTCGCGTTGGCGTCGATCTTGTCGAATTCAGCTTTCGCCTTGGCGACAACGCTGTCGAGCGTGACATCGCTACGCTTGCCGCGCCCTGATCCCAGTCCCATTTTTGATGAGTGCCCGCCGCCAAACCAGCCAAAGCCCGAACCGCTCGAAGGCGGCCTGTCGCTCGCGTCCAGTTTGCCGTCGTTGTTGATGTCGCGGCCGGCGAAGGTCCCGCGCGGTCCCTGCTCGTACTCTTCGCGCGTAACCTCGCCATCGCGATTAGCGTCAACGCGTTTGAGGAAGCGCTTGGTGCGGAATTCGGCCGGCTCCGTCAGGGACGCCAGCACTTCGCTCTCATCGACAGCCGCATCGCGGTTGACGTCGAGTTCCTTGAACTCGGCTGCGCGCGACGCCAAAAACTCAGCCTTGGAGACGGCACCATTGCGGTCAGTGTCGAGGCGCTGCAAACGCTTGTGGCCAAAGCTTGAACCCCGCTCGTGCTTTTGCGCCCGATGACCGGATTTATCACTGTCAACAGCCCGCGTGCCTTCGGCAGCCATGCCCACACCCGCTGGCGCTGCCGCCAGCAAGACCGCGATAATCGCTAAACCGCTCGATACGTTGCGCATTTTATCCTCCCTCTGATCGTTTTGGAAAACCCCATGCCGTCCCTCGTCTCTCTAAAACGAGGAACGGCAAAGTTTCCGTCGGTGTTGGGAGCAAAAATATTATGCGACGAGTTTTTCAAACAGGCCGTGCACGATGGTGAGGGTCTCACGCAGGTGCCGCTCGAGGCTGGCGAAATCGGGCATATGCCCGGCTACAGCCAGTTGTTGTTTAAGACCCAAGGGTGCGCTTGCCGGATCGAACTCGGCCTCCAGGCACAGGCGCAGAATCTGCCCCAGATTGTGCAAAAGCCGGCACGCCGCTTTGAGCGTTTCGGCGTCGGCGGTACTGATCAAGCCGCTCACACCTAATTTCTGAAAAACGGCGTGCGTGTTCTGATCGAGTACTTCCGGGTGGCTGGCCGCATAAATAAGTTGCAAATACTGGGCGATGAATTCGAGGTCGACGAGACCGCCGCGGACTTGTTTGAGGTCCCAAATATTCTGGGTGCCCTTTTCCTGCTCAATCAAGCGGCGCATGTCGCGCACATCGGTCACAGTCTTGGGGCGATCGCGCGGACGCCGGAGTGTCGATTGGATGATCCGATCAACTGCGTGACGCAAGGCGGCAGGGCCGGTCACGACGCGGGCGCGCGTGAGGGCGAGATGCTCCCACGTCCACGCTTCGTTGGCCTGATAGGCCGCAAAGCTTTCGAGCTGTGTCGCAACCGGCCCTTTCTGACCCGACGGCCGCAGGCGCATGTCGACGTCATAGAGCAAGCCCTCAGCAGTCGGCGCCGATAATGCGGCAACCAATCGCTGGGTCATGCGCGCATAATAATGGCTCGGCGCCAGCGGGCGCGGACCATCGGACTGCAGCGCATCCTTGTCAAAATCATAGACGACGATCAGGTCGATGTCAGACGATGCCGTCATTTCGCAGCCGCCGAGTTTGCCCATGGCCACGACGGCGGCTTGACCGCCCGGAACACGGCCGTGAGCCCGGACCATTTCGGCCTCGACCGCCGTTTGCAACCGCGCGATCAAAGATTGCGCCAGGAGGGCGTAGGCGTTGCCGGCCTGGCCTGCGTGGATCGTGCCCATCAGCACGCGCACGCCGATCAGGAAAGCCTGTTCCTGACCAACCGCGCGCGCCCGATCAAGCACATCTTGTAAGTCCGAGCCGGCGGGCGTTTGCGCCACGATGACGGCCTCGAGGTCGGACTTTTCGGCCAGCGCTCCCAGCGTGCGCGGGTCCAAGACGGCATCGAGCAGACGCCGCCGGCGTGAGAGAATGCGCGCCAGGCGTGGCGCGGTGCCCATGATGTCGGCGACGAGGCTCAGGAGTTTAGGATTGGCCCGCAGCAGCGAGAACAGCTGCACGCCTTCGGGCAACGACGCGACGAAACGGTCAAAGCCCGCAAACGCGAGATCGGGATCGGCCGTTGCTCCGAGCGCTGCGATGAGAAGCGGCTGCACTTCGGTCAGGCGCTCGCGCGCGCGCGGCGAACGCACGGCTGGATAGCGCCCATGGTGCCAGCCACGCACGGCCGCCAGAACGCTGGACGGTTGAGAAAAGCCCATCTGCGCCAGTGCTTGCAATGTCGCGGGGTCGTCGACCTCGCCGGCAAACACCATGTTGGAACCGGCCGCCGTCAACTGCGGACTGCTGGCAAACAGCGCTTCGTAATGGCCCTGAACGGTTTCGAGCACTTGCGTATAGTCCTGGGAAAACGTAGCGGCCGTGGCATAGCCCGCGAACTGCGCGAAGCGTTCGAGATCGAGCGGCTGCTCAGGTATTTCGTGGGTCTGCTCGTCGGCGACCATTTGCAGGCGATGTTCGATTTTGCGCAGGTAACAATAGGCGGTGTCCAAACGCGATCGGACCTCGTCTGTAATCCAGCCGCGCGCGGTCAATGCCTTCAGCGCCGACAGCGTATCGCGCACGCGCAGATCGCTCTGACGGCCGCCGGCGATCAGTTGCTGAGTTTGGGCAAAGAATTCAATTTCGCGAATGCCGCCGGGTCCCAGCTTCACGTTGTGGCCCGGCACTGCAATGGCGCCAAAACCACGATGGGCGTGAATTTGCCGTTTCATGGCGTGAACGTCGGCGATGGCGGCGAAGTCGAGATACTTGCGCCAGATAAACGGCGCCAGCGAGTCGAGGAGCGAGTCGCCCGCCTCGATGTCACCCGCCACAGGTCTGGCTTTAATGAGCGCCGCGCGCTCCCAGTTCTGGCCGACGCTTTCGTAGTAAATCATGGCCGCGTCTGTCGACAGCGCAATTTGCGTGGCACCCGCATCGGGGCGCAGCCGTAGATCGGTGCGGAAAACATAGCCGTCGGCGGTTCGCTCGTCCATGAGCCGCACGAGATCACGCGTGAGGCGCACAAAAAAAGTATGTACGTCGAGACCGACCCGCACCTTGGCGCGGGTGCCATCGAAGAACACGATGAGGTCGATATCGCTCGAATAGTTCAGCTCGTGCGCGCCATACTTGCCCATGCCGAGCACGATATAACCGGACGTCTTATCCGGCTGATCGGCAGTAGCGCTCAACCAGTCGCCTTTGGTTGTGGCTTGGCGAAAAAGGAAGCGCACGCTTGCGTCAAGCGCACTGTCGGCGGTCTGCGTCAGAGCAGCGGTGACCGTCATCTCGGACCATACGCCGCCGACATCGCACAAGGCGACGAGCAGCGCCGCGCTGGCTTTGAATCTGCGCACGGCCCGCATGGCCGTTGTCATGTCGGCAGCCGTGTCAGCCTCGGAGCTGGCGCCAGTACACAACTCGGCCAGTGCTACGCTGGGCGGATGGCACAGAATATGTTGCAGCCGGGGCACATCGCGCCCGATAAGACCGCGGAGGTAAGGCGAACCGGCGAAAATGCCAGCAAGCAACCGGGCAACTGTTTCGCGATCAAGAGCACGCACGAGCGCGTCAAGATCCGCGGCTGCGGCTGCGGCTTTGAGGGCCGACAGCTCGTCCCAGTGCGGGCCCGCAGCCGCGCATACCGGGGCCTCGTGAACAAGCTCGGAAAGTGGCAGGTCCATCGTTGCTATCCCGCTAGAGCCAGCCAACGCGTTTGCTTGTGGCACGCAAACCGCGCTACAGCGGCAGCCTTAGCACGACGCGCAAGCCCGGCGCATTGTCTTCAAGCCGGACCGACCCCTTGTGCAACCGCGCGACCGCCGATACGAGACTCAGGCCTAAACCCGTGCCTGGCGCCGTTCGGCTTTCTTCAAGACGCACAAAGCGTCTTAGAACGCGCTCGCGATCGGCGGGGCTGATGCCCGGTCCGTGGTCGGCCACGGAGATTTCAGCGCCATCGCCCGCAGCGCCCACGTTGACGTCGATGCGGGCTGACTTGGACTCGGCGGCCGCGCCCACGTCGCAGGCTCCGTATTTCATGGCATTGTCGATGAGATTGGCGACGGCTTGGCTGATGAGCTGCTTGTTCGCTTTCACCGGCGGTCCGTCGTCGGCCTCGACGCTGAGTGCTAGTCCCGCCTCTTCCGCGACCGGCTGATAAAGCTCGACGACATCGCGCACCAGAGCGCCGAGCGCAAACGTCTCGCTGTTTTCTTCAACGGCACCGGCCTCGAGCCGCGCAATCAGCAACAGAGCGTTGAACGTCTTGATGAGTTCATCGGCTTCTTCGATTGTCCGCTCGAGCCCCTCCTTATAAGCATCGTCGCCGCGCGGATCTCGCAACGCCGCCTCGGCACGATTGCGCAATCGATTGAGCGGAGTTTTGAGGTCGTGAGCGATGTTGTCGGAAACTTCTTTCAATCCGCTCATCAACTGCTCGATACGCTCCAGCATGGCATTGAGACCCGTTGCCAGATTGTCGAGTTCATCGCCCGAGCCCGCCATCGGAATGCGGCGGCTGAGGTCTCCGGCCATGATCGAGCGGCTCGCCGCCGTCATGGATTCGATGCGCCGCATGACCAGCCGGCTGATCGCGAGGCCGCCCAGCAAACCTGCAAGCGTCAGCACACTAAACCCGCCCAGGAAGATATTTTTAATGCGCTCGGCAAAAACGCGCTGTTCTTCCACATCGCGCCCGACGATCAGCCGCACATTCTTGGTCCATGGCGCCGGCGTCAACGGCATGGGCATGAGTGGGGCTGGGATAGCGACACCCAAATGCATCGCGGTCGTGGTCGCGCTGCCGCGCTCGTAGCGGAACGCGCCGCCTTGCGGACTGCTGCTGAATTCAGGCGGGATACGATTGAGATTGCCGGCGAGTTTGTTGCCGCGTTCGTCGCCCAGATAATACAGGCCCGGTCCTTCCGGGCGGCTGCGCGCGCGGACCGCTTCGGTTAATCCGGCGAGCCCGCCCATTTCGGCTTCCCGGCTGAGCGTGGCGGCCTCGTCGCGCAACGTTGCCACCACCTGCTCGGACAGCACGCTGTTGGTCTGTTGAAAGAGAGCCAGGGCCACGATTGCAGCCAGGGCGACGAAGGCCGCCAGAATGGCCGCTGACAGCCTGAACGCTGCGCTGGAGAAAATACCGGGCACTAGGTTAGGGCGCGCCGTCACGGACCATGTACCCCGATCCGCGAACTGTGTGCAGTAAAGGCTTCTCGAAACTCTTGTCTATTTTGGATCGAAGGCGCGAGATGTGCACGTCGATCACATTGGTTTGCGGATCGAAGTGATAGTCCCACACATTTTCCAAAAGCATGGTTCGCGTCACAACTTGGCCTGCATGCTTCATCAGATATTCGAGCAATCGGTATTCGCGAGGCTGGAGGGGAATGCCTTCGCCGCCGCGCGTTACCCGATGCGATAAGCGATCGAGCACCAGATCGCCGACCGTGTAGCGCGTTTCCTGTTCCTCAGGTACGGCGCGGCGGCCGAGCGCTTCAAGGCGCGCGAGCAATTCGGAATAGGCATACGGCTTGGTGAGGTAGTCGTCGCCGCCGGCACGCAGGCCCTTGACGCGGTCATCGACATCGCCGAGCGCCGATAAGATCAGGACCGGAGCGCGGCGGCCTTCGGCCCGCAATGTTTTGACAACCGTGAGTCCGTCGAGCTTGGGGAGCATCCTATCGACGAGCAACACGTCGTAGGCGCCTTCAAGCGCCATCGCCAACCCCATTTCGCCGTCGGCGGCCAAGTCGGCTGTGTGGCCGCTCTCCTTCAGGGCCTTGACGAGAAACTGCGCCGTCTCGCGGTCGTCTTCGATCAGCAAAACACGCATGACTTATTCCGTAACTGTGGGGCTGCAAACCAGGGGCGAGGACTTTTCTTATAGCACCATGTTTCGCCAAAGATCGCAGGCGGAGCGTAAAAAAGGCCCGGGATTATCTCCCGGGCCGTCGCACCGGCGGCCTTG
>JANNUW010000243.1:0-5910 GCA_031414095.1 Hyphomicrobium sp.
ATATCAATACCAATAGAGGAAAATGCCGGCAGTTCAGTTCTTGTGGTATTTGCCATGGGATGCTGCTCCTATTGTTAACAGGTGCAATCTTAGCAGACTGACCTGCTGGCTTTGAGGCAACAGCCGGTCCATCCCATTAGCAGACCTCTTTGGTCGAAAGAAATTGGAACAACCCTAATCCCTTAGAGGTCAATTAACTGCAAATAGAAATCCAACTTCATAATTTTCTGATTGGCCGGATCACAAAACCAGCACGGTGTTGTCCGGGGAATCTCCTTTATCGACATTGCGCCGAGCCGCAAAAATCACGGGAAGAACTCTGCGGGCCTAGGCGGACCAATTGAAAACGCCGTTGAAAGAGTAAGTGGACCGCTGTCTAATGGAACGACGTTCTATAACTTAGGCCCGGAAACGCCAAGGCGTCGGGCATTAGCGCAGCCCTGCCTTCTGCATCGCCTTTGAGGATGGCGAGAAATAACGCGGTGGCCAGTGCTGTCGCATCATCGAAGTGGGGCGCAGATGAAGTCATGAACAACGTGTGCCCACCATGATCAAACACGGCCAAAGCCTTATCTGGACTGCCGATGCCGTCATAGGCCCACAAAGCGTTGAATTTAGGCGAGACAACGTGGTCATCGGAAGCGAACATGATTAGCGTCGGCAGCTTTACCGCCGCAATGCCTCTGTCGCCAAAAGCGTGCAGCTCGCCGCCTGGAGCTGCGGCGACGAGAGCCGCCACGCGCTTGTCCCAAATGGGCGGCATCGGCGCTGCAAACGGATCAGCAACGCCATGGCGCTTTGCGAGCGCTTGCTCGGAGCCGACGAATTGGCACGTTTCAGAGGCATTTGCATCCTCTTTTTTGTCAGCGCACCAGGCATCCAGCGCTTTGAGGTCCACTTGCGCGCCTGCCGCCTGAAACGCGGTGCTACCGCCGGTCGACAATCCCCAGACGCCGATGCGAGAGGTGTCGATGACCCCAGCAAGCTTTCCATCTGGGGCGCTCAACTGATCAGCATACCCGATCACCCGCACCACGCTGGCCGGGCGATCATAGAGCTGCCCGACCGCATTTTGATCTCCCCAGGTATCTCCATCAGGCAAGGGTCCGGTATCATAATCAGCAGCAGCGACGACGAGACCATGGGACGCGAGGTGCCGTCCAACCGCGCCAAACATTCTGCCTACGCCTGAAATCCCGTGGATTACGACCACCAGGGGATAGGGACCAGTTGTTGCCGCAGGCGCATCGATTATCGCAGTAGGGCTCCCCGATGTGAGGTCCGGCACGGGACCAGCGGCAGGATACCAGACCATGGTGTCAATCGGATGTTTGCCGGAGGTGTCGGGAATCGTGAACTTCTGGAGACCGACCGCAAACGGCCCGGGCTTGATAAAATCTGCAGCAATCGCGCTTGCAGCAAAGGCCGCATACCAAACAACAAGACCAGTTAACAGAAGTCGCAAGCGGGCCATAATCTCACCTCTGTGCGCGGTGGTGGACGGCCATTATCTTTCAACTCTAACAGGGACCTGTCAAGCCAAATTACGCTGGCAGTGGAGCCAAATGGTCCGACCAAATCGTTGCCTTGCTGCCCTGAATACCGCTCTTCGTTCTTCACCCCTGGCTTGATAAGTCCTGAGCTTAACCCTGGTAAACAAATCTGCTATTGGCCCTTTTGCGACATGGCAATGATAGCCGAAAATGGCCGCATTTGCCTCGGAAGCAGACATGCTTGCATGATCTAACCATGCCCTTTTATGAGTTCACGCCCTAGTCAGCCTTCTTGCGTTCCCGAGCCAATTTGCGTTTGCAATTATACCAGTAGGTGAGAGCACCCTTGGGGGTAAGAGTGGCACCTTCAACGAAGGCCTGAACGACCGTTTCCTGAGAACCTTCACCAATCAATCGAAAGATCGCCATGGCCGCATCGGCCTTGGATTTGCCTTCCGCGATCAGTGCTTTGCCATCAGCAATCGCTTGCTGGATGATATCTACGGGCACTGAATCCGTCTGTGGTTTCTTGTCTTTTGCCTGGGCCATGTGTCCCTCGTTTTGAATGTCTGAGAGGAGGGTCCCTGAGAACTAGCGTTAGGGCAACGGCGAAAACCGAAATTATTAAAACAGCCCCATTGGAAGGCGGGCAGGATATCGTTCGGAACGCAGAAATGGCGTATAAATATCCACGGGGAGCTATCGCTATGAATCATCAAGAACTAGAAGAGCTGGCCGCGAAGCTAGGCGAAAGCCCGGACTATCGAATTCTGCGGCGTATCAAGCCGAGAGCATCCCTTGGAATTCCCATTACAGCTGACTTGCGTCAGGGGCTGTTTCTTGACGTTGAAACCACTGGCTTGGACCCTATGAATGACGAAATCATCCAACTAGCGATGGTTCGCTTCACGTACTCGTTGGATGGCAAAATTTGTGATGTTTCAGAACCGTTCGATCAACTGCGCCAACCATCCAGACCAATTCCTCCAGAGATCACTAATCTAACGGGCTTGAGTGACGCTATAGTGTTAGGTCACCAAATAGACCCTGCGAAAGTTTCGGCCTTTTCGGAGAAGGCGGACTTAGTAATCGCCCATAATGCAGCATTTGATCGTCAATTCGTTGAAAAGCTATTTCCATTCTTCACGGTTAAACCTTGGGCCTGCTCAATGGCTGAGATTGGCTGGCGGGAGGAGGGCATAGAGACGACAAAGTTGGCATATCTCGCGATGGAATTCGGCTTCTTCTATGAGCGGCATCGCGCTGTAAATGACTGTTGGGCTGCCATCGAAATCTTGGGCCAACCGTTGCCTAAGAGCGGCATTCCGGTTTTGACAAATCTTCTCGAAAATGCCCGCAAACCAACATGGCGGATTTGGGCAGAAGACTCACCATTTGAAAGCAAGGATATTCTTAAAGCGCGAGGCTATCGCTGGAATCCTGATGCAGGGAAGCAACCTCGCGGCTGGTACATTGAAGTGGCAGAAGCGCAGAGGGAAAACGAAGAGCGTTTCCTGAAAAGTGAAATCTATGGCCGCGATTTGCCTTTGAAATCGTTACCTTTGAATGCCTACAATAGGTATTCAGGTCGAATCTAAAATGAAATCACGATTGGGCATCGGCGCCTTGATGTCGAGGTGCGCTATCTCGTTAGTGACTCTGGGTGCTAAGAACTTTGTCCAGCGTTGAGAGGGAAGGATTAGAGATATAATGGGCGGCTCACAACAGACTATGTTGCCGGCTATATCTCATTCGGACTGGCTACGGCGCTAATTTGTTGCGTGGAAGTCGGTGAACCTATCATTCTGAGTAAATTTGGTTGTGAAGGTGTTTTTCCTAGTCTGTAATCTGCTATTGTTTTGTTTCGGATGACCATGGGAAATTCACGTATCTGTCGCGTGTATCGTAGCAAATATTTCCATACATCTTCAGGTATGCGGCTCTGCGTACATGATCTGCATATACCGCAGCTGGGTCTACGAGATCGGCTTCATACTGAGCAATGTTATCAATTGTGAGTGCGCTCGGGAGAATATCCATTGCTTGCGGAATGCTCTTCCCCTCGAGCCAATCTGCTGCGTGCTGGCCCATCGCGTAGCCAAAAACCGGAGAAGCCAAGCTGACGCTCGCCTTGTATGGGCCGCCCGCTTTGATTTCAGTTACCGCTTCCGGTTCTCCGTCAATCCCTCCAAGAAACTGGTCATCTCTAACTTTATTTGCCTCCCGTAAGGCAGCAAGTGCCCCCAGCACGACTGTATCGGCGCCCATGACCACGTCAATATTTGGTTGTGCAAGAAGTATGGTGCTCATCGTTGCGTAGCCCCCCTCCTTGTTCACCGTAGTGGGTGAGATGTCTGCAACGATTGTCACATCAGGAAGCTGCTCCAGCGCATCGCGCATTGCCGCAAAACGTGGCGCAAGAAACTGGAGGCTGTCATGTGTCAATAAAACGACATTGGCTTTGCCACCCAACTGTTCCTTGATGTGGCGAACTGCGGCATCACCCAGTACCTTGCCTGTCAGGTACTGCGGCGCATTGAGTAAGGAAGTAGCGGGCGGTGGCACAACAGTACCGACATAGCCCCCTGCCCAAATGATTTCTTGGAGGCTTCTGCTCAAGGATTCCGGTTCGACGGGTGCCGCCACCACTGCGCCCACTTTGCCAGCTGAGAAACCCTGGACCTGCTCTATCATCTTGGCTGCATCGTTATCAGCTAGGGCGGAGATGAACTTAAGTTTCCTATCCTCAGCTGCAAGGGCCAGGCCGCGCTTGACGCCCTGCATGAATTCCCGCTCATTATCTTGCGCAAATGCAAGCACACGTCCCAGTCCCGGAGGCGCCTGACACGGAGGAGCCAGGGGGTCGAATAGGGCAAATACCGTGGGTTCAGTGATCCCCGGGGGGCCATCTTCAGCTGCCGTTGATGCATTACTTCCCAATAGGAAGACAATTATGAGCAGTATTGTCGGCTGGAAGATTGGCGTGCCCCTCATTGGCCGCTGGACATTCCTTTTCATCGTCATTCCTCTTCAAAGATTGACCTTTACTGCCCATTCATTGATCTACTACTGCGCAGGCTGGGTGCAAAGAGAAAAACACGCCAGTAATGGCGCAAACTGACGGTCATAAGGGAAAGTTGTCATCGGAAGTGGACTGATCCAAGTCTGAAGACCACTTTGCTTGGTGATGCACCTAGCCGAGATGGGGCCTCATGCCGCCTCAACCGGGAATACGAGCCGCGCGGTTGTTCCTGGGGTCCCATCAAGGTAGTGGATTTGTGCGTCCATGCTTACGGCCATTGCCCGGACAATGCGGGTACCCAGGCCAGAGCCCTTAGTGGTGCTACCATCACCGCGACCAATTCCATCATCTTCTACAGTGAGTTGGGCGTGCTTGTCTGCCAGAAGCTTCAAACCAACGCGGATCTCCCCGGACCGATTGGGATAGGCATATTTGAACGCGTTTGTTACCCATTCGGTAACAATCACGCCTAAATTGATACTTGCGTCGGTGCGGAGTTTTATGGGTTCCAGGTCATACTTGACCGATAACCCGTGGCCCTCATCGCGCATCGCCAATTCGAGGTGCTCAAGTAAGCTCGAGAGATACTCATTGAGCTCCACGAACCGCACGTCTCCAGAGCTATAGAGGCGTTTGTGCACTAATGAGATAGCGAATATACGGGCCTTGGTTTCTTCGAGCGCGGCTTTCGCACCTTGGTCGCTCACAGCGTAGGCTTGAAGGCTCACCAGCGATGCCACCAGTGTCAGACTGTTCGCCACGCGGTGGTTGACTTCAGAAAGCAAGGCTTCTGCCCGATCCCGCGCAATATGAACTTCGCGCTCCGCCGCCTCTTTTAGCGCTCTCAGCCGGCTCTTTTCTACGGCCTGCTTAAGTGCGGAGCCAAGAAGAACCAAAAAGTCGTCGCCCACAGTTTTAGGGACGAAATCTACGGCTCCCGCTTTTAGGGCAGCAACCGCCACGTTCATTTCAGATGTACCAGTGACGTAGACTACAGCGGGACAATTATCCAAGCCACTCAGGCGCCCCAAGAAATCGAGCCCAGTGCCGGATGTTAAATAATGATCGAGAGCTATGACATCTATGGTGCCGTCAGCGATGTACGATAATGCATCTTCCGCGTTCGCCGCATGCGTAACTTCAAATCCGCGGCGGCCAAGAGACTTTTGCACCAATCGTACCAATGCTGCATCGTCATCCACATATAGCACTCTGATGATGGTTCCCACAGCCTGGTCAGGCATTTTCGGGGACCTGTATCACTGAGAAGAATAAGCCGAGTTGGCGGATGGCGTAGGAACAGCCGTCGTAATTGACCGGCTTGGTTATGTAGACGTGGGCTCCCAGGACATAGCAATTCTGGATGTCCCGACTGTCGTCGGTCGTCGTCAACAC
>JANNUW010000244.1:0-12107 GCA_031414095.1 Hyphomicrobium sp.
CCGCGCTAGCAGCCGAAACTGCCAAGGCGGATTTCAAGACGGCCAAGCTCGAAGCTGAACGCGCCAGCGAAAGCTTGAAGAAAACGGAAGCCACGCGGCTGGCCGCTGAAAAAGAACTCGATGCCTTCGCCAAGCCCTTGCTGGCGGAACGCCGGCTGACTGACGACGAGATCGTCAGTCAGGCGTTTCGTGAGGAAGATCTCGACAAAAAACTAACCGATCTGACCGCAACGATTGCTGCTCAGACCCATGAAGCCGCCGCGGCCACCGATGTTTTAAGCGCGGTCGAACAGCGCGCTGTGGCCGCTGAAGCCGATCGCAAGGCGGCGTTGAACGGTGTAGCTGACGCGAACAACACTGTGAAAGCCGCTCAGGGGTCGGTTGAGGAAGCCAAGCGCCGCGAGGCCAAGCGGCAGTTGCCGGTCGCCATTTTCATCAGCCGCCAGACCAAGAAGCTTTACATGCGACAGGGCTACGCGCCCATCTTGGAGACCGGCGTTCAAATAGCCGAGCCGGATAAACCCTTCGGCACGCACGTGTATACGGCACTTTCGGTGACGCCGAACTCGCGCGATCTGAATTGGAGTGTCGTATCGGTGCCGACGGGTGCGCCGTCCGAGGATCGTTCAAAGGACAAAAAGCGAAAGAAGGATGCCGAGGCGGCTCCGCTCGCGTCCTACAACGTCTCGGGACAAACCGCGGCCGCCGCGCTTGACCGCATTACGATCCCGGCAGACGCGCGCGAGCAGATCGCCGACGTCATGAAGCCGGGCTCTTCGCTGCTCGTTTCAGATTATGGCCTGAGCAACGAAACCGGTCAGTTCACCGACTTCATTGTTGGGCTGCGATAGAGCTTGGCCTGTCTGGAATACGAACGCTTTGGTTCGCATCTCGTCCGCCCCATGTTCGATCAACTTTGAGCGAACGGGCTCGAATGGGCGAGCGCTAATGGCGCGTTGCGCCCATCGCCGGTACGACGCCGCCTACCGCCACCAAAGCTTCGGCAGCCGATGCATCCATGACCATGGCGTGCGCTGATATGCTGAAACCGTCGCGAACCGGGCGCGCGCGGTTCCAAACCCTATCAAACGAGCGCTTGGCCCAAACGGCCGTTTCGGCACTGTCGAGAGCATAGCATTCATAGGCATCGCGCTTGGCAGGATCGCGCCGCATGCAGTCGCCGACCCAAACGGTGCCGGGCCCCAGAACGAGCTGCTCATGCGCATCGAGCAGGCGGGCGTCGGCGGCATGACGCAAGACGGCAACGCGCTCAAAGCCCGTCGCTGCCTCAGTTTTCACGGGGTGACCGGCGCGGGCAAAAACGACGTGGACGCTGATGCCAGCGGCGGCGAGTTCCGTGGCTAGGCTGGCCAAAGCGAGTGCCACCGGGCTTTCAGACGACAAAGCCATCAGCAGGTAGCACGCGCAGTTCGATGGCGCGCCATTCAGTCTGGCGAGCAAGTCTTGCGTAATGAACTCGCGGATCTTGGCCTCTTTGTCCTCTTTCTTGACCACATTCATGCGGGGGAAAGTGTTCGAACGCATCGGTTAGATCCTTTTCTTTCACGAGCCGAGATGGGGCAAATCTTGGCCGGCCCGTGCGCTTTGTTGTTGACCTCATTAGGCCGCAAGACAGTTAAGCAACGGTTGATCACCGGCGCATTTTCACACGAAGCATCGTCATTTTTATTCTCCAGCTTGCATCGGACGCAGGCGGCCCGCCATGGCGATAGCGTCTGCAGTCGCCACATCGGAGTCCAAATCGGCAACATCGGCGTCGGAGACCTCGTCGTACAGGAAGGTGATCTGCTGCGAGACTGAAGGCACCTGCGCGGCAATCGCCGGCACGGCCACGCCGCGATCAATTACATCTTCCGATCGTGGCTCGACTGCCAGCGCTTGGCCTAAACGGTGAATGATGTCGCTGGCCGAGCCTGCTTCGCCGCCGGGGAAGGACACGGTCGCCGTCTCTCGGCGCAAAACAACGATTGTATCGTCGGCGCGCGAAGTCATCTCGGACATGGATTCGGGTTGCAGGCTGCCGGCTGCAGTGACGTAGCCCTCAGACTGGCTCCGGCGTGGAGCGGCATCGTTGCCGCCGAAAGCGACGAAGGCTTTGCTGGCACCGCGACCGTCACCGCTCGCCGCGCGAAGCGCAGCTGTTTCTTGTACGCGAAGCGCGGCTGTATCCTGCGCGCGAAGCGCGGATGGAGCCGTGTTGCCGTTGGCCGGATAGAGCGTCGACGGCGATCCGTCCATCACCGCCTGTGTGCGCGGGTGCGGCGGATCGTATTGCGCATAGCGGCCGTAGGCAGCAGCCACATCGGGGCGCGGTTGCGGCACCGTTTTGGGGCTCGCCGTCTGAGATCGGGCGGACCACGCTGGCTCGCTCCGGCTCTGACTTTGAGCATCATTATAATGATCGTGACGACGGGGCGTGCCGCCATCGCGGGCCAGCGAAACAGACGGCCGGGCCGAAACATTGCCCGCATCGCGCAGATTGCCCGATTCCTCGGCGCGCTTGGCCGCGCCCATGACCGCACCGAGAATGATTTCAGACCATGCGCCCTTGCGGAACCGGTAGACGCGAAACGCCTCTGATTCGGCGAACTTCGATCCCTGCCGGCGTAGTTTCGACTTGATGCGTCCAGTCAACGGCAGCCAAGTGCGGGTGAAGATTTTTTCCCTCTCGAAACTGGCGAACAGATTGCTCAAGAGCTGGGCTTCACCGCGCAGCTCCTCGCGCTGCATCGGGTTCATGCGCAACGGCGCGTCAAGTGGCACGGCCACGTAATAGTCGCCGTTCAAATCGAACACCACGTGGCGGAACAATTCGAAACTCTCACGCACCTGCGGATCGCGGTGAATGTCTTTAAACCGCGACAGTATCTCGCTCACGGGGCCAATCTCGGCCTCACGCATCTTGGGAACAAGCCCATGGAGCCGGTTGACGGGCCGGCCGATCGAAACGAGCAGCAGGCAGATGTCGACAAACAGCGCGATGGCGAGCGGCACATAATCGCGCTTCGACAGACCGGCCGCTTCCTGTGCCAGCGCCCGCTGCGCTGCCGCCCCGCCTTCTACAGACTGAACCGCCTTTTGCTGCAAGTTACGCAACTCATCGGCCGACGGCGGCATTTTGAATGACGCCAATCCATAGAGCGTGGTGGTCAAACGCCGGAAAGCTTCGATGGTCGCTTCCGAGCCTTCGACGGCCGCGATCTGCGGCTTTTCGAGTTGCGGCAATTGATCGATGGCGCGCACGGCCCCGCGCAGCGCCTGCTGGAGCTGGGCATCGGGACACACGAAGCCGCCGCTCTTTACATCACCGAAGGTCACCTTCTCACCGCGCTCGGCGAGATCGGTGCGCAGCTGCTTCAACTGCGGATCGGTGCGGAAGGCGTTGAACCCCGTCACCGTCATATCGAGCTTGCGACTGAGCGCCTTCATGAATTCGTTGCGCGTACCGCTCTTGAGATCGATCATTGAGGCGTCTTTGGCGGCGATTTTCGCAAGGTCGCCATCGAGCACCGACATATCGCCCTTGACCGACGCGACGCGGCCCTTGACGAAATCGGACGCGAAGGTGAACCGCGAGGCATCGTCTTCGCGCATCTTGCGGCGCGGCCCGTCGCCAGGCTTACTGTTGGGGCACGATGTGCCTTTGGCGCGCTCCTGCTCGGCTTTCTGCAGCGAGACGGCCGACAACTGTAACAACGTTGCGTTCAATTGTTCGAGCCGGGTCGAAGCGGCATTGAGCGAGCCTTGCACCTGGGCCACCGCCGATTCGGCCGAGCGCGATGATTCCGAGCGGCTTTCCAGCACTTTCCAATAAAAGCCGAAGCTGAAGCCGACCGAAATAAGCGTCAGAAACATGTAGCCGAAAACATAGGCGACGCGGGTAAACGTGCCGATCGGCGCGAACATCTGATCGAGCAGCCAGATGATCATCGTCATCAGCATAGCGACCGAAAACGCGATGATAAGCTTATGCACGACGGGCAGATCGCCCATATTGGCTTCGATCAGCTCCAACATGCCGACGTAAGTCGCGACCCACGAGAGAACCCCGAGACCGAATACCAGAAACAGTTTTTTCAAATCGCGCGGCGGCCGCCCAGGTGGGCTCTGATGAGAGCCGTTGGAACCCTCGCCACCGCCCTTGAACCAGCGCGGCGTGGCTGTCTCATTCAAGGCATCCGAAGCATACGCCATAAAACCTACCGCCCAACTCTAAAGTCACTCGAAAATGCTGCCCTGGACTCTGGACTAAAGGCTGACCGTGTTGGGCGTTGGGCTGAAGCATGGCGGTGCAATACTTCATTTGAGCGACATTTAGGCTGAATAGCGGCGGCGTGATCCGGGCTACCCGAACCGCCGTGGCGGCGGCCGCCGGGGTTTGCTACAATCGCAAGCCTGAAGCCGGGGCGACCCCGGCGGCCGGTCTCATGAGACGGAACGGGGAATTCGTATGGCCAAATCAGAAAGTGCTCCTGCCAAGCCTGCACTCAAACCGTCAGAGACACCTGCACTCAAACCTGGCGTGTCGCCGGCCTACCCCGGCTTCGATCTCGATAACCCCAAGTTTCCAGATGCCATCAAGGACAAGGCGCTCGCGTCAGGCGCCTTTGCCTACGATGAAAAAATCAAGGGCAAGGTCTACGACGAAGACCTGCTCGCACTGCAGCTCGAATGTCTCAAGATGCAGACGCATGTGGAAGCGGCAGGCGAGCGCGTTGTGGCGTTGTTCGAAGGCCGCGACGCTTCAGGCAAGGGCGGCTGCATCGGCCGCATTCTTGAGCGGGTCAACCCCCGTCACGCGCGGTCGGTCGCCTTGACCAAGCCCAACGAAGCCGAGCGCGGTCAATGGTACTTTCAACGCTACGTGCCGCACCTGCCCACCCGCGGCGACATCGTTCTGTACGACCGCTCATGGTACAACCGGGCGGGCGTCGAGCGCGTGATGGGATTTTGCACGCCTGACGAAACCACGACGTTCCTGCGCGAAGCGCCTGTATTTGAGGGCCTACTCGCCCGCGACGGCATCCACTTTTTCAAATTCTATCTGACCATCGGCCACGAGATGCAGCTAAAGCGCTTCCACGAGCGCCGCCACGATCCCTTCAAGTTGTGGAAAATCACGCCGATTGATCTGGCCGCCATCGGCAAGTGGGATGCCTATACCGAAGCCGAAACAGCCATGCTGAAAGCGACCCATACGCCCGAGACACCGTGGACCGTCGTTCACGGCAACGATCAGAAACGCGCGCGCCTCGAAGTCATGCGCGTCATGCTGAGCGCGCTCGACTACGCCGGCAAAGACGCGGGCGCGATCGGCAAAGTCGATGGCAAAATCGCGGGCCCGCCGAGCAAAATCATCAAGGGCCGTTGAAGTGTCTGCAACCGGTTGCCGCTCCTCCTCGCGATCAGCTGCGGCCGGGGTCGTAGCGGTTCTTCTGGCGCCATTCGGTTAGAAAGTACGACAGGCCCTCGTCGATCTCGGCCGGCAGCACGATGCGCACCGTGACCAGCTGATCGCCTGTGCTGCCAGTGGCGGCGTTGCGAACGCCCTTGCCTTTGATGCGCAACACCCGGCCTGAACTGGTGGCCTTGGGGATCGTCAGATGCAGGCGCCCGCCGGCGGACGGCACTTCGATTTTGGCACCCAGAACCGCCTCGTCGATCGTCAGCGGCACGTCGATTAAAATGTCGTCGCCCGCGCGTTTGAAAACAGCGTGCGGACGGACTTTAATCTCGATGAGCGCATCGCCTGCCTCGCCGCCACGCTGGCCCGCGACGCCCCGGCCTTTGAGGCGCAAAACCTGGCCGTCGGTGACGCCTTCGGGAACCGCGATATCGAGTTCGCCCCCGCCCGGCAGCGTCACGCGCTTCTTGGCACCTTGCACTGCTTCGACGAAATCGACCTCGAGCGTATAGCGCGCATCGTGGCCCCGTGCCGGACCAAGTGGGGCCCCACGCCCGCCACGCAGATTGCCGAAAATATCGGAGAAGATGTCGTCGCTATTGAAGCCGGTAAAGCCCGGGCCTGCGCGCCCGCCAGCACCGGCACCCGCGTGCGGCCGTGGCGCCGGGCGACGAACCTCGCCTCCGTTGGCATCAATCTCGCCGCGATCAAATTGGCGGCGGCGCGCTACGTCGCCCAAGATCTCGTGTGCGGCCGTAACTTTCTTGAACCGCTCGTGCGCCGCGGGCTTCGGGTTGATGTCGGGATGCAGCTCTTTGACGAGCTTCAGGTACGCGCGACGGACTTCATCATCGGTCGCCGTGCGGGCAACACCGAGAACGCTATAGGGGTCGTCGGCCATAAATTGATCCTGAGGCTCTTACGTCTCGAGTTTAATGACGGGCGTGCGCTGCACGAGTGTCGCCAGCGACTCGAAACGGCGCTGCAAACGCTCACCGTCCAGCGCCGCATACGCCTTGGGGAGACGTAATACAAGTGCATCGCCATCATAGCTCAACGGGCATTCGTCGATCACCCGCGGCCGGCCGATGGCCAGCATGTGCGCCGTTCTGACCGCGGCTCCAATAATGCGGGCGCGCTTTTGGCTGCGCTTGTCGACTGCACCTTTCAAGCTCTGCGAGAGCTCGTCGCCCTGCTCGTTGCCCGAACCGTTGTGGCGGTAATAGACCGACAACGCCAGGAACATGCGGCCGTCGTGGTCGACGCCCGTCAACCCTGAGTGCGCAATCACGTTGAGGCTTTGCTCGCCGCGGTAATCGGGATGCGCGCGCCAGCCGATGTCCGACAGGAGGCAAGCGGCATGACGCAAGCGTCGCTCTTGCGCCGTCTCGGCCATGGCGTTGCCAGTGAACAGTGCATCCGTCCAGGTGCACAGTTCACGGGCGTGCTCCAAGGAACGCGATCGCAGCCGCGCATAGTCTTCACAAAAACTGATCAGCGGATCCTTGTTACGCTCATACTCGGGCAGCAAGCTGAACAGCAACCCTTCGCGAATTCCGAATACCGAAAATACGACATGCGAGGGCGCCATCGTGCGCAGCAGCTTTTCCAAAACCAGCGCGCCGTAGGGCACAACTTCGCGCCGTGCGCGCGCGACGTCGCCGATGCCGGCGATATCGGATATTTTCTTGGAGCGCCGGATAGCTTCGCAACAGGCGAGCGCATCGGCGGCTGAAACGGTGTAGCCTTGCATGACACGCAGCGGATACTTGTTTTGCGCCATCAGCAATTTGGCGAGCGCGCGCCAGGTGCCGCCGACGGCATAGAACGGACGGCCCTTGCCTTTGGCGAGCCACGGTAGCCGCGCCAATTGCTCGTCGATGACGGCAGCCGCCTTGTCGATTTTATCGCCTGTGGTGTCGATCAGCCTCAAACCGCCCAGGGGCAAGGTCGCCGCGCCGTTCAGGTGGTCTTTGTAAATGTCGATGAGTTCGAGCGATCCGCCGCCCAAGTCACCGACGACGCCGTCGGGATCGACAAAGCCCATGCGGATGCCGAAAGCAGCCAACTGCGCTTCCTTCTCGCCTGACAGCACTTCGATAGTAACGCCGGTTGCCCGCTCGGCGGCCGCCACAAATCCAGCCCCGTCGGACGCCTCTCGCACAGCTGCGGTCGCAATGGCGCGCACGTTCTTGATGTTCAGGACGCGCGCGATGCCATGAAAGCGCGACAGCGCCGCGAGAGCCCGTTCGATGCCCTCGGTTCCTAATTTTCCGGTCGTCGCGACCGAGCGGCCAAGCCCGCACAAAATCTTTTCGTTGAACACGGGCGTCGCCGCCCGAGTTAGCCCCTCATACACGACGAGGCGCACGGAATTGGAGCCGATGTCGATGACGCCGAGCGGTTCAAGCTCGCTCATGCAACAGCCGTCGCGATAATCGTGTTGCGCGCTTGAGGCCAGAATCTTGCTCATTCTTTGGCGATCAGCCCAACGCGAGGAGGAAAGTTTTCGTCTACCGAACGGCCGCGGCCCGAAAGGCTGGGGTTGGTCATGAAATACCGATGTGCATTAAATGCCTCGTCCCCCGCTTCGAGTTCCACCCGTTGCGACGAACCATCGGAATTAATGCGCCAGCTCTGCTGGTTGTCCTTCAGATTGGCCACCATGATCTGGTTGAGAACCTGCTCGTGAACCGTCGGGTTGGTTATCGGCGCCATGGCTTCGACGCGACGGTCGAGATTGCGCGGCATCATGTCGGCCGAGCTCATGTACACGGCAGCCTTCGGCGAGGGCAAGCCCTCACCGCGCCCGAAACAATAGATACGCGCATGTTCCAAGAAACGCCCAATTATGCTTTTGACGCGGATGTTGGCCGACATGCCGGGAATGCCTGGCCGCAGGCAGCACACGCCGCGCACGATGAGATCGATTTCAACGCCGGCATTGCTTGCCGCGTACAGCGCCTCGATGATCTGTTGATCGACGAGTGCGTTCATTTTCATCCAGATGGCGCCGGGGCGGCCCGCGGCCGCGTGGGCTGCTTCTTCGCGAATGTGCGACAGCATCCTCGCTCTGATTCCGTGCGGGCTTGCGGCCATGACTTCCAGCTCGCCTGGCTCGCCGTAGCCCGTCACGAAGTTGAGGATTCTGGTGACATCGCGCCCGATCGCGGGCGACGTCGTGAACAACGAGAGGTCGGTATAAATTCGCGCCGTCTGATGGTGATAGTTGCCGGTACCGATGTGGCAATAGGTGACGAGGTCAGAGCCTTCACGGCGCACGATGAGGCCGAGCTTGGCGTGCGTCTTGAGTTCGATGAAGCCGTAGACGACATGAACACCCGCGTTTTCCAGATCGCGCGCCCAGCGTATGTTGGCGGCTTCATCGAAGCGGGCTTTCAGTTCAACAACGGCGGTGACCGATTTGCCGGCCTCCACGGCCTCTTTGAGCGCGGCGATAATCGGGCTATCGCGCGACGTTCGATAGAGCGTCCATTTGATCGCCATGACGTTGGGGTCGGCAACCGCCTGACGCAAAAACTGCACCACCACGTCGAAGCTCTCATAGGGGTGGTGGACGATCAGGTCTTTCTTGCTGATGGCGGCGAAGCAATCGCCGTTGAATTCGCGGATGCGCTCGGGGAAGCGGATGTTAAAGGGTTTGAACGTCAGGTCCGGACGCTCAGGAATGATCAGTTGGGAAATGTCAGACAGGCCAAGCAGGCCGTCCTTGATAAAGAGCGACTCTTCTCCGGTTTCTAATTCATCGATCACGAATTTCTTGAGACGGTCCGGCATGCGGCGCTCGATTTCGAGCCGGATCACGTCACCGCGGCGGCGGCGCTTCAGAGCGCTTTCGAACGAGCGAACAAGATCTTCGGCCTCTTCCTGCATTTCGATGTCACTGTCGCGCAGCACGCGGAATGCACCATGGCTCTTGACGTCAAAGCCCGCAAACATCCGGAAAATGAAAAGCCCGATCATCTGCTCCAAGGCGATGAACCGCAGCGCCGAGCCTGGCCGCTCGTCGGCGCGAAGCCGGATAAAACGCTCGAGCTGGCCCGAAATCGGAATGAGACCCGTCAGGGTTTTGCCATCGCTCGCCCGCTGCATGAAGGCAGCGATCGTGAGGCCCTTGTTCAGGATAAACGGAAACGGGTGCGCGGGATCGACCGCGATCGGAGTCAGGATCGGGTAGATGTGCGCCATGAAGAGATTTTCGAGCCAGACCTTTTCGCCCGGCGTCACGTCTTCAGGCTCGACAATTTCGATGCCGCTGGCGTCGAGTTCTGTCTTGAGCGCGTTCCAGCACGCTTGCTTGTCGGCGACCAGCTTGGCTGCGAACTTATTTATTTCGGTCAACTGTTGCGACGGCGTCAGGCCGTCTTGCGTCAGCGTCGTGACGCCGGCCGCGACCTGTCCGTAAACGCCAGCGGCGCGGACCATGTAGAATTCGTCGAGGTTGGACGCTGAAATCGATAAAAAGCGCAGCCGCTCGAAAAGCGGGTGAGCAGTGTTCTGCGCTTCTTCGAGCACGCGCCTGTTAAACTGCAGCCACGAGAGCTCCCGATTATAGTAGCGCTTCGGTCCTTCGGGTGCGACCGCCGCATCGGCCATTTCCTTCGCGCGGCTTTTGCCTTTTACCGAACCCATCGTGGATATCCTCGTTTCGCCGTGCCAGTTGTTTGGCTGGATGCCGTTGCATGCCAAGGCAGATTGCCATTGGCATATGACATAGGCGTCCTAGCCTTATTGACAACTTTTTACGCAACCCCAGCTCAACCGCACTCGGTTTGCTCACCTAATTGGGCGAGCGCCTGTGCGGCAACGGCTCGCGTGACTTTTGCGCGCTTTGACAAGGCAAGTTCGTCAGCGGCTTGAACAGCGCGGCGCGCGGTCGCCATCGAGCGGTCCATATGCAACGCCATATATGAAATCACCTGCGGGTCAACGGCCAGCTGCCGGTCGGCGAAAAGTTTAACGAGCACCGCCTGCAGCAGCGCATCGTCGGGCGGCTCGATGACGGCAACGGGCAGCCCGCGCAAGCGCGAGCGCAAATCCGCCAGAGCAATATCGAGGTCACCGGGTGACAGAGCCGATGTCACGAGCACCGGCAAACTTCTTTCGCGGGCGAGATTGAAGATGTGAAACAGGACGCGCTCGTCGGCGATGCCGCGATCGACGTCTTCGACGACCAGCCCAGCGCACGTCTCCAACAGCGCAAGACTATCTTCGGCCAATTGATCGCCGCGCACGCAGCCAGCGCCCGACCGCGTTCGCCAGGCCTGCGCCAGATGCGTCTTGCCCGAACCTGCAGGCCCGCAGATGGCGACGGCCGGTGCCGGCCAGTCTGGCCACGCTTCGACGAGGGCAGCCGCGGGCGCGTTCGATTTGCTGATGAGAAAATCGTCGAGGCCAGACGACGCCAGATGCGGGAGGGCCAGCACCAGTTGCACCTGTGGCTGCAGTCCAGCGGGCTGTGGTTGCGCGCCGGCTCGCGCAGCAATGGTAGCGGCATCGTCAGGGTCGGGCGGACCACTCATCCAAAACGTCCCTTGACCGGCACGGCGGGGTCGCGCGGCACGCCTCTATACACCTCGCTCTCGAGGTAGAGAGCCAGCGCAAAACGCACCAGCACCGCAATCGCCGCCGCGACCGGCACAGCCACCAGCACGCCGACGAAGCCGAATAAATAGCTGAACACCAAGAGCGCGAAGATCAGCCAGACCGGATGCAGGCCGATTTTCGAGCCGACGATCTTGGGCGATAGAAAAGCCGCATCGAGCGCCTGACCGGCCAAGAAGATGCCAGCCACGATCGCCAACGGCGTTGCATCCGGCCAGAACTGCACCACGGCCAGGGCCGCGGAGACAATGAAGCCCAACGCCCAGCCGACAAAGGGAATGAAGGCGAGGATGCCGGTCATCAGGCCGACCAGCAAACCGTAGTCTAATCCCATAAAGCTCAATGCCGCTGCGTAAAGAATACCCAGTATAATGCACACCACACCTTGTCCGCGTACAAACGCAGCTATGGCGTCGTTGACCTCTGTTGCCAAACTGCGGATCGTCTCGGCATGGTCGCGCGGCAGCCAGCGGTCGATTTTGGCGAGCATCGGATGCCAGTCGACCAGCAGATAAAAGACGACGAGCGGCGTGACCAGAATAAGCGACACGAAATTGAATAGCGCGCGCCCGCCGCTCCACGCCGACGAAGCGAGCCAGTTTGCAAGCCACGCCCAGTTTTGCGCCAACGCATCGCCGGTCTGCGACAGACCCGCTTTGAATTCGGGGAGTGCTACGCTGAACTTGTCGCGCAAGGTCGCTGCTGCCAATCCGTAGAGACGCTCGGCAGCTGCCGGCAGCGACGCCGCCAGCTGTTCAGCCTGCTCGGCAATTAGCGGCAGTAGCAACAGGCCCAGCGCAATCACGACCGCGGCGCCGAATGCCACCAGGAGCGCCGATGCGGCGGTTCTGTTGATGCCGCTGGCCGCCATACGATCGGCAAGCGGGCTCAGCGAGTAGGCGATCACGATGCCCGCGATGAACGGCAACAGCACGTCCTTTAAAAGACTGAGAGCCATCAGAAGCGCTATGCCAGCGGCGATCCAAAATACCACCTGCCTCTCGATGCGCATGATTTTCCCTCAATGCTCCCCGTGTGCGTCTTGCTGTCTTTTAGA
>JANNUW010000245.1:0-12448 GCA_031414095.1 Hyphomicrobium sp.
GTCGGCAGGGGCCTGAAAGCCGATGGCATAGACGACGACATCGCGGCCTTTGGTTTCGGTGCAAACGCGGCGGGCCTGCGCGGCGCTATCGCCATTGGCGTTGACGTATTGCGTGTTGAATTCGCCGTCCGTCATCAGCACGATAGCCTTGATGGTATTGGTGTCGTTATAGGCCGCGGGCTGGCCAGCGATCGGCCACAGCGGGTTCCATTCCGGCGAGACGAGGTAGCTGGCCCACGCCGCGCCCAGGTGACCGGCGGTGCTGCCATCCGCGCGGTAGCCGTTGATAGCGGCTTTAAGCACGCGCTTGTCGGCCGTCAAAGGTTCAACCTTGGCCGTGGGGCAATTGCGGCGGCCATCCGGTAAGGGACGGAATGTGGGGAGCGCTCCGAGGAACGTTCCGGCTGCGGGGCGCGCATCAGTGAACGCTTGTGCACCGCCACGTTCGCGAACACATTCGGTGCCCGCAACATTAGTGACGCGGGAACCGTAAGCGCCAGCATTGACGCTGGCCGCATACGGCGCCAAGCCGATGCGGACGCGGTTGGGGATGGCGGTATCGGGCAGCAGAATGTCTACGAGGTCCTTGGCGGCGTCGCGCAAATCGGCAATCTTCTGGCCCGACATGGAGCCGGTCAAGTCGAGCGCCATGCCGAGTTCGATATCTTTCTGGTCAGAAATGACGCTCGACAGAACAGGCACGTTGATCTCTTCGACGCCCGCGAGGCGCGCGGCCGACAGCTTGACCTTTGCATGGGCATCGACTTTGACTTCGCCGCTCAAGCGGTTGACGGTGACTTCGACATCGCTGACATCGCCGAAGGTTTTGCCTTGCTTCATGTTCTCTCGGAAGAACTTCAGGGTCAGGGCCTTGACCTGCGCATCAGACATGCGGCCGTCGAGAAGGGCTTGGCCACCAGCGAGCGCGGCAGCGTCTGCCGCTGCCATCACTTTGGAGCTTGCGTGCGTGGCGCGGCTGTAATCGATTGCAAAACCGACGCACAGCAGGATGACCGTCGCCATGAGGCCGAACATGATGGCCACGTCGCCTTTTTCGTTGGCGGCGAAGGCTGCGCGACACTTTTGGATTTGTGCGATCATGTGATGTTCTCCCTTGAGGCAACCGGATGTGTTGCGAGGGGAGTTGCAACCTCGATGCCGCGCGAGCCGTGGGGGCATCGTCAGGATTTGAAACGGGAAGTCTTCGTTTACGAGCTGTTAAAGCCCGTTCCAGCCCTGCACGATAGGTTCGTAAAGGGGGGCAGCGGTGCTCAGTGGCCGGTTTTCGGGGGTTTAGACGCGCGGTTTCTTCAGTGGCTGCAAACCTACGCGTCCCGAATCTGGTCAGATGAGGGCCTCAGCAACTCAGAAGTCGGAGATCAGACCGGCTTTTTCCCAGTCTCCGTATCGAATTGGGTCAAGCCCGCCGCGACCGCAAATCTCGGCAGGCGCGTTCGGACGGGCCGCCTCGGCAGTTTTACGGCGTGCCGCAGCTTCCGCGAGCGCGCGCTCGGCGGCCGGCGTCAGCGCGGGCTTGGTCGCTTCGACATCTGGAGGTGCAGTTGCGTGTTCGGTCAAGGTTCGTTGCCGTCGTATCTGGTTGTCTCTCAAAAGCTCACCTATATATCGGCGACGGCCCCCGCGTTGGCAAGCTAAAGCCCGCCGGTGCCCAACGATTTTAAGGAGTGTGGGATGCCACTGAATTATGCCAAGACATTGCTGCTTTTGGTCGTGCTGACCGGCATTTTCGTCGCCATGGGCGGCGTGGTCGGTGGACGGACCGGTATGCTCATCGCGTTCGTCATCGCCATGGTCACCAACGTGGTGAGCCTGTGGAAGTCCGACACCATGGTCTTGAAAATGTTCAAGGCGCAGGAAGTCGACGAGCAGTCGGCGCCGGAGCTGTTCAAAATTGTGCGCGGATTATCGCAGCGCGCCAGCCTGCCGATGCCGCGCATCTATATCATGAACACGCCGCAGCCCAACGCCTTTGCCACCGGGCGCAATCCGGCCAATTCGGCGGTTGCATTTTCGACGGGTCTCCTCGAAGCGCTGTCGCCTGAAGAAGTGGCTGGCGTCGCGGCGCACGAACTCGCGCACATTAAAAATCGCGATACGTTGACGATGGCGGTCGCGGCCACCATCGGCGGTGCCATTTCGATGATGGCGCAATATCTCCAGTTCGGCATGCTGTTTGGCGGCGGCAATCGCGACGATCGCGGCGGCGTCGGGTTTTTGGGTGCGTTGCTGGCGATGATCGCCGCGCCGTTTGCGGCCATGCTCGTGCAGATGGCCATCAGCCGCTCGCGCGAATATCACGCCGATGCCATGGGCGCAGCGCTGTCCGGCAATCCGCGCTGGCTGGCGTCGGGTCTTGAAAAGATCAACGCTCTGGCGCGTGGCATTCCCAATGAACAGGCGGAAGCAATTCCGGCGGCTGCGCATATGTTCATCGTTAACCCTTTGACCGGCCGCGGCGTCGATAGCTTGTTTGCCACACACCCTGCCATCGAAAACAGGCTGGCGGAGTTGAAAAAACTCGAGCAGGAATGGATCGCAGACGGCACGCTGAAGGCTTCATCCTCAGACGTTGCCTTCGATGGCGGAGACAGCCCGGCGGGACCCTGGGCGTCATCTAGCCCCATGCAAAAGCGCGGTCCGTGGGGCTAGCGAATTTGAGATGCCATTCGCCGACACGCGATAACCCGGAGCATTGACCGCCGTGAGAAAACCAACGACGGCAGGCGCTGCCCCGGGTGCGGCTGGTGGACCCCAAAAAGGCCCCGCCTTCCGCAAACCGAAAGTTTACAAGACGGCTGCGGCCGGAGACGAGACAGGCGCGCCCAAAAATTCGAGTTCCAGGGGCCGCCGCGAGGCGCCCGGCATGGCCGCGCGGCAATTGGCTGTGACCATTCTCGTGCAGGTTCTCAACCGTGGACAGTCACTTGACGAGACGCTGGCGTCAGCCTTCGCCAGTGATCGCGGAAAAGCGCTGGAACCGCGCGACCGCGCCATCGCACGGCTGATCGTAACAACCGTTCTGCGGCGCTCGGGCGAACTCGGTTCGGCCATCCGCGCGCATCTCGATAAGCCACTACCCGACGACAGCGGACGCTTGTGGACCATTCTGCTGAGCGCCGCGGCGCAGCTGCTCGTTCTTGAAACTCCGCCCCATGCGGCCATCAATCTCGCCGTCGAGCAAGTGCGCGCCGATCGCGAGGCCGCGCGCTTCGATGGCTTGACCAACGCCGTCCTGCGGCGCGTCTCCGAACGGGGGCTCGGCACCGCTTCGCCGCGTGAGGCTGCGCGCAGCAATATCCCGGTTTGGCTGTTTGCCAGATGGGTCGAAGCGTACGGAATGGAAACGGCCTATCGCCTGGCCGAGGCCTCATTGCACGAAGCGGCGCTCGATCTGACGGTCAAATCCGATCCGGAAAAATGGGCTGAGACCCTGTCTGGGTCCGTCCTGCCAACGGGAAGCGTGCGCATCGCAGCGTCGGGCCGCATCGAAGATCTTGCCGGTTATGCCGAAGGCGCGTGGTGGGTGCAGGACGCCGCGGCCGCACTGCCGGTCAAGCTCCTGGGAGATATCACGGGCAAGGACGTCGCCGATCTGTGCGCGGCGCCGGGCGGCAAGACCGCGCAGCTCGTCGCGGCAGGCGGGCGCGTCACGGCGGTCGATCTCAGGCCCGAGCGCATCAAGCGCATGCTGCAGAACATGGACCGGCTGCAGCTTGTCTGCGAGACGGTTGCTGCCGATGCGGGCGAGTGGACGCCACCCGAGCCGTTCGATGCTGTTCTGCTCGATGCGCCGTGCACCGCGACCGGCACCATCCGCCGTCATCCCGATATTCTACATCTGAAGCGCGAGACCGATGCCGCGCAGCTCGAGCCGATACAGGCACGCTTGCTCGCCAATGCGGCGCGGCTCGTCAAGCCGGGTGGAACCCTCGTTTATTGCAGCTGTTCGCTCGATCCGGCCGAAGGCGAATGGCACATCAAAGACTTCCTGATTGAAAATCCCGGTTTCACGCGCCAGCCGATCGTTGCGGGCGAGGCCGGCATCGAAGCCGCATGGATCACGCCCGACGGCGACTTGCGCACCATGCCGTTCCATCTGCCGCTCGACGCCCCTGCGATCGGCGGCCTCGACGGCTTTTACGCCGCAAGACTCGTCCGCGCCCTGTGAAACGCAAGTGCCCACAGGTTGTGCGGCGGATGCCCGTTGTCTTGCCTTGTGTTTGACGTACGTCCCGGCTAACCGGGCGGGATGATAGAGCGCTTGCCAACTGCCGCCCCGGCATCGGGAGCCCGTCACGCAACGGGACCGCGATCATGAGCGAAATCAGCGTGTCGGAACGCACGCGCATCGCGATCATGAAGGCCGACAGGTCGCGACGCTCGGCCGTATCGCGCCTGCTTTACTCGCCACTGTTGCGCTGGCGGTATGGTTCGGCCAATGCCGAGCACCTGCTGATCGTGCCGCAGGATTTGCGCACCAGCGATCCCAGTTTCTGGCGCGAAGTCCAGCAAGGACAGTTCGGCCTCGCCGGCAGCATGGTCATCGTCGGCGAGCGGTCTCCCTTCAGCATTAAGACAGCCAGCGCCCAGTGGGCCCGCGCCCTGCATGGCTTTGCATGGCTCGCTCATTTGAAAGCCGCGTCCGATATCGGCGCTCGCGACACCGCCCGCCGCCTGACCGTCGAGTGGACCGTCCGTCACGGCCGTGGACGGGGCCTCGCGTTCGAGCCCGCGGTTATCGGCCGCCGGCTTATTTCGTGGCTGTCGTACGCGAGTTTTCTGCTCGAAGACGCCGATGCAGAAACCTATGACGCGATCACGCGTGCCATGGGCGCCGATCTGGTGCGTCTCTCGGCATCGTGGCGCGACGGCGCCGATGGCTATCCACGGCTGTTGGCGTTGACGGCACTGGTGCTCGCCGATTTGTGTGTCGCGGGCCACGATGGGCAGCTGCCCGACAACGAGCGCGCGCTGTCTGCCGAACTCGCGCGCCAGATCTTACCCGATGGCGGCCATATCAGCCGCGATCCCGGCGTTCTCGTGGAGCTGATGCTCGACCTGCTGCCGCTGAAACAATGTTTCGTCTCCCGGGCCCGTCCCGCGCCGCCGGGCTTCTTCGTTACCTTGCAAAAGATGCTCGCGATGTTGCGCTATGTGCGCATGGGCGATGGCATGCTTGCTCGCTTCAACGGCATGTCGGTCGCCTCGCCCGCCGGTCTCGCTACGGTTTTAGCCTACGACGACCGGTCGATTCCCGCGCTCGAAAGTGCACCGCAATCGCGCTACATGCGGCTGGAGCGCGGCCGCACGGTGCTGTTGATGGACATCGGCTCGCCGCCGCCACTCGAGCAGGCGGGCTTTGCGCACGCGGGCTGTCTGTCGTTTGAAATGAGTTCGGGCACCAGCCTCATCTTTGCCAACGGTGGCGCGCCCGGTTCAGCCGACAGCCATTGGCGGGCGCTGGCGCGTGCAACCGTCAGCCATAATACGTTGAGCCTCGCCGAACAGTCGTCGTCTAAGCTTATGCGTAACAAAGACGTGGAGGCTCTGATAGGCGCGCCGCCCATTCAAGGCCCTGACCATGTCACGGCCCGGCTGGAAGAAGCCGCCGGGGCGCTTGAACTGTCGGCCGAACACGACGGATATCTCGCCCGCTCGGGCCTCATGCACCGCCGTAGTCTCGTGCTGAGTGCATCGGGCCAGCGCCTGCTTGGTGTCGACCGCCTGGAGGGACAGCGCTCGACGGTGCGCCTGCGTAACGATCAGCCGTTTTCGATTCACTTCCACATTCATCCGGAAGCCGTCTGCCGCCGCGTTCCGGACGCTGCCGCCGCCGAGGTAGTGTTGAAAGGCGGCGAGGTTTGGAGGTTCTCAGTTGAAAACGCCAGCCTGACCATTGAAGAAAGCACCTACTATGCGGATTCGGCCGGGCCGCGCGCCTCGCTCCAGTTCGTCGTGCGCGGCGCGACCTTCGGCGATACCCTCGTGCGCTGGGTTTTTGAAGTTGTGAGCTGACGCGTTTGGCGCGGTCGCCCAAAATGTGGCCCTTGTGGAGAATTGCAATTGATGACGAGTGAGCCAAAAATCCGCCGCGCATTGCTTTCGGTATCCGATAAGACGGGCTTGACCGCACTTGGCCGCAGCCTTGTGGAACGCAGTGTCGAGCTTATTTCCACGGGCGGCACATCGGGCGCGCTCAAGGCGGTGGGTTTGACGGTGCGCGACGTCGCCGACTTGACGGGTTTTCCCGAAATGATGGATGGCCGGCTAAAAACGCTACACCCCAAAGTTCACGGCGGGCTGCTGGCGGTGCGCGGCAACGCCGAACACGATCGATCGGCCAGCGAGCATGGCATCGCGCCCATCGATCTCCTGATCGCCAATTTGTATCCGTTCGAGGCGGCCGTCGCCAAGGGCTCATCCTTCGACGAATGCGTGGAGAACATGGATATCGGCGGCCCGGCCATGATCCGTGCGGCTGCCAAAAATCACGCGGGCGTCGCCGTCGTCGTCGATCCCGGCGACTATCAGGCGCTGCTCGATGAGATGGCTGCCAACGGTGGCGCGACGACATTGGCGTTCCGTAAATATCTGGCCGCCAAAGCGTTCGCGCGCACGGCCGCCTACGACGCAGCGATCGGCGCCTGGTTTGCGAACGACATCAACGACGTCGCACCTAAGTGGCGGACATTTGGCGGCGAGCTTGTCCAGCAATTGCGGTACGGTGAAAATCCGCACCAGTCGGCCGCTTTTTACCGCACTGGCGAACAGCGCGCCGGTGTTGCCACTGCCGTTCAGCACCAGGGCAAGGAACTCTCGTATAACAACTTGAACGACACCGACGCGGCGTTCGAATTGGTTGCAGAGTTCGATGCCGCGGTGCCTGCAGTCGCCATCATCAAACACATGAACCCGTGCGGCGTCGCCCTCGGATCGTCGTATCACGACGCTTTCCAGCGTGCCTTGCGGTGCGATCCCGTCAGCGTCTTCGGGGGCATTATCGCGTTGAACGGCGTACTCGACGGCGCGACCGCCGAAGAGATTGCCAAGCTTTTCACCGAGGTGGTGATTGCGACGGATGCCACCGCCGAGGCCAAGGCGATTTTTGCCGTGAAGAAAAATTTGCGTTTGTTGACGACGGGCGGCATCCCAAATCCGCGCCAGCCCGGCCTCATGCTGCGCTCGCTCGCCGGCGGACTTCTCGTGCAATCGCGTGACAACGGTTGCGTCGACGATCTCGTTTTGAACGTCGTCACCAAGCGCGGCCCTACGCCCAAGGAAATGGCCGACCTCAAGTTTGCGGCTAAGGTCGCAAAACACGTCAAGTCGAATGCCGTCGTCTACGTGAAGGATGGCGCCACGGCCGGCATCGGCGCTGGCCAGATGAGCCGCATCGATTCGACGCGCATTGCCGCTTGGAAAGCGGGAGAGGCCGCCGCTGCCGCGGGACAATCCGACAGTCTAACGCTCGGTTCGGTGGTCGCGTCCGACGCCTTTTTCCCGTTTGCCGATGGCCTTCTTGCGGCCGCTGCCGCGGGCGCGACGGCCGTCATTCAGCCGGGAGGCTCGGTGCGCGACGAGGAAGTCATAAAAGCGGCCGACGAGAAGGGCCTCGCCATGGTGTTCACCGGCCTGCGCCATTTCCGCCATTGAAAGCGGGCGTTCAGCTCAAGCCTGCCACGCGCCGTGACGCGGGCCTGATCCGCTCGTGGCTCATCACGCCCGATATTCAGGAGTGGTGGGGGCCGTTGTCTTCGACGGAAGCCGAGGTCAACATCGCGCTGTCATCGGGGCACGCGATTTGCCGCTTGATCGAATGCGACGGCGAGGCTGTCGGCTATTGTCACGCCATCGACGCGACGCTGTGGGGCGATCAACTGCCCGACGCGCTCGAGCCGGGCACCTGGGATCTTGATATCTTTGTCGCGAGTGAACGGCATCGTGGCCAGGGCATCGGCCAGATTGCGCTTGCCGCTCTCAAGGACGAAGTGTTCTCGACGACGCTCGCCGTCGCCGTGTGTGTGTTCCCCTCGATCCGCAACGAGCGAGCGGTGCGCGCTTATGAGAAGGCGGGTTTCAAATGGCAAAGCATTTGGAATGATCCGCACGCGGGCCCGAGCTGGTTCATGGTCGCCGCCAGACCTGCCAAGAATTAGAGACCTGCCAAGAATTAACCGGCGGCCGCCTGCTTGGCGGGCGCTTGACGGCTCGACAGAATATCCCACGCGACATTGATTTGCGTCATGCGTTCCGAACGCAAACGAAGATCTTCGTCGGACTTTGCGTGGTCTGGATGCCAGCTCATACGCAAGCCATCAACGATCTTCTTCAAGACCACGTCGGAGGCGTCGGGTCCAGCGCCCAGCACATGCAACGCTTCTTCGCGCGACACCGGTAGCCATTCTGGTTCGACACTCGCCCCAACGATAAACGTCTCGGGCAGCGGCGGAGCCTTCGCCGACAGTGCCTGCGCTAAGGTCGAAGCGAAGGCAGGCTCTTGAGGTCCTGTGGGCGAAAGTACGGGTGGCTGCACCAGCGATGCGGGCACCAGTTCGCGCGACCGCGTGCCGTCGAGCGAAACGGCCGAGAAATCGCGGTTGGCGTTGGCGGTCGGGACCGCGCGACGGCGGATGACATAGGCCATGCCGGCGCTGATCATAAACAACGCGCCGAGACCGCTGATCACCGGCCAAGACGCGACGGACGTTGTGGCCGGGGTCGCTGGAGCGCTTTCCAATGTTGCGGGGATGGTCTGATCGGCGCCAGCGGCTTGCGTGCCGCTTTGATCGCCCGACGAACTCGTCGCTGACGTAATCGCGGCTGTCTCCGCGCCGGGCCGGTTGAGTATCAGCGGCGCCACGCTGTTGATGGTCGGCGGGGTTTCGGGAACTGTTGCGATCACGGGGCTGGCCGGACTTGCTGGTGCGGACGCCCCTGCTGCAGCTGCAGCCGGTGCCGGAGCCGCTTGTGCAACATTCTTGTCGGGCGCTTTGCCGGTATCGGATTTGGTGTCTGGCAAGTTTTCGATGGCAGCGGTCGGCTTGGCATCGGCAGGCGTCACCTCAGCCGTCTTGGGCGCGAAAGTGTGACCGGGATCGCGCGTGCTGGTTTTCGATTGCGCTGGCGGGGACGCGGGGGCTGTAGCCGGAGCCGCTGCTGGTTTAGCTGGTGTCTCCGGCACTGGCCGCAGCTTTTCGACCGGCGCTGGTGGCGCTCCGGCCATGCGCTCGGCTGGTTTCTTGTAATCCCAATTGCCCTCAGAGGTTCCAGTGCCCTGTGCGCTTTCAGCGATTGCGCCAACGTCGCGGTCTGATCCTTGAGCCGCCGGAGAGCCTGCTGAAAAATGCGCTGTCATGCCGACGACGGGCGCAAAGCCCAGTGGCATCTCGACCGACGGTGCGTGCGATTGCGACGGGCCACCGAAGCTGCCGGGACGCGGGTCACCGTCATCGAATTCACGCAAACGCGGCCGCCCCGCCCACACGGGCGGTCGCTGGCGCGCCCACCACGGGTCCATGCGAACATAAAGGCGGCCATTGCGAACCTTGGCTGGTCCATTGCTTTGCGCATTTGCGGCCGCGACGACGTCGATCCACGGGACGCGTACGCCGCCGCAATCGATCTCGAAGCGATGCAAGCGCCACGTCCGGCATCGGTTCGGATTGTCAGGCGCGCACGCGGTGACGATATCCTGCTCGTGACGTCCGGCAATTTCATAAGGCCGCAAGGGAGAGGGTGTGAGCGTGATCCCGGGTCCGGCCGCCTCGCAGCGGTACGGCATGACGACTTGATCGGCGGCGTTTGAAGCGCCCGTCAGACTAGCGCACAGGCCAATCGCCAGAGCACTTTTAATGAGCGATTGTAGAGCGCGCTGCCCCGCACGCTGCGAGGCTCTATTGCATGTCATCAGTTTGTAATTCCCGCTGCGCATCTCGTGAGGCTCGAATGTGATCGGGCTTTTCTGGTACCTCTAACAAACGAGGCAAGGGTACCCCGCTGGCAATCTGCCGCGGCTGTGACCCTTCAGAAATGTTCAATTGCCTAACAACGCGATCAACTGGCCCATACCTTGGCAGCTTTGTGGCCAGATAAAGAAGGCGCGGCCAGACCGCGGTGTCTGACGCCACGTGTCAGACACCGTTATACAGTCAGTCGTATTTGCCGTGGCAATGCTTGTACTTTTTGCCCGAGCCGCAGGGACAGAGGCCATTTCGGGCGACCTTGCCCCAGGTCGCGGGATCTTGGGGGTTGACTTCTCCGGCGGCGCGGCGGGTTTGCAGGGGCGCGCGCTTGGGCGGTTCCTCGCGTACGCCGCGGCCCCGGGCTGAAATGGCGCGATCAACCAATCGAAGCTCCTCGGCGAATTCCGCCGGGATTTCGGGATTGACCTCGTCGAGCCCCGTCAGCGGGTCGATGTGATGCGCTTCCATCGGCGGCAACTCATCTTCCTGCAGCTCCGGCTGATCGCCCTGTGGTGCCAGCTCAACATGCATGAGCTGGCCGGTGGTCGCCTCCCGCAGCTTGGTCAGCAGGCTTTCGAACAGCACGAACGCCTCGCTCTTATATTCGTTGAGCGGGTCGCGTTGGCCGTAAGCGCGGAATCCGATGACTTGGCGCAGATGCTCCAAGGTCACGATATGCTCGCGCCAGAACTGGTCGAGCGTCTGCAGCAGGACCATCTTTTCGATCTGGCGGTAGAGCGTGGTGCCCAGCTCCTGCTCCTTAGCCGCTGACTTGTCGTCGACGGCTTTGATCAGCCGCTCTTCAATTTCTTGATTGGCAATGCCCTCTTCGGCGGCCCACTCGTCGACGGGGAGGTCGAGACCGAAGATGCTGCTCATCGAATCTTTGATGGCCTGCGTGTCCCACTGCTCGGCGTAAGCCTTCTCGGGCATAGCGCGCGTAACGGCGTCCTGCACGACCTGATGGCGCAGTTCGGCGACGGTTTCGGACACGTCTTCTTCAGCCATGATGCCGATGCGCTGTTCGAATATCACCTTGCGCTGATCGTTCATCACATCGTCGAACTTCAGGATCTGCTTGCGGATATCGAAGTTGCGCGCCTCGACCTTCTTTTGCGCCATCTCGAGCGATTTGTTCATCCAGGGATGCGTGATGGCTTCGCCTTCCTGAAGGCCAAGCGTCTGTAGCACACTGTCCATGCGCTCGGAGCCGAAGATCCGCATCAGATCGTCATCGAGTGCGAGATAGAACTTCGAGCGGCCCGGATCACCCTGACGGCCCGAGCGTCCGCGTAGCTGATTGTCGATGCGGCGGCTCTCGTGCCGTTCAGTTCCCATGACGTAAAGGCCGCCGGCTTGCAGCGCCGCCTCTTTCTTGGTGGCGACATCGGCCTCGATATCAGCACGGGCTTTGGCGACCTCGCCTTCTGTTGGTTCGTGGCCCGCGGCCTTTTCTTCCGCGATCCAGTCTTTGAGGCGGTACCCTGCGTTGCCGCCGAGCTGAATATCGGTGCCGCGGCCAGCCATGTTGGTGGCAATGGTGACGGCGCCGGGCACGCCAGCCTGAGCTACGATCGGTGCTTCCTGCTCGTGGAACCGCGCGTTCAGAACCTGATGGGTGATCGGGTCGCTGCCTTTTGGCTTCTTGCCGATCGACAGCAAATGCTCGCCGATGTCGTTGAGGTAGCTCTTGAGCTCACCGTCCTTCTTGTCGCTCAAGCCCTTGGCCTGCTCGATCAGCGTCTTTGCAAGTCCAACGATGTAGTCATGGTCCTTGAGTAGGCCCGATAATGTCTCTGACTTCTCGATCGACGTCGTGCCCACGAGTACAGGCTGGTTGCGGCGGTGCGCATCGGCGATCGTGGTGACGATGGCCGCCAGCTTTTCCTTTTGTGTCCGGTAGATTTCGTCGTCTTCGTCGACACGCGAGACATTGAGGTTCGTGGGGATTTCGATAACTTCGAGGCCATAGATGTCCATGAACTCGTTGGCTTCGGTGTTGGCCGTGCCAGTCATGCCGGCAAGTTTCTTGTAAAGCCGGAAATAGTTCTGGAAGGTTATCGACGCCAGCGTCTGGTTTTCGGGCTGAATATCGACATGCTCTTTGGCTTCGAGCGCCTGATGGAGGCCCTCGGAATAGCGGCGGCCCGGCATCATGCGCCCGGTGAATTCGTCGATGATGACAACGTCGCCGCCTTTGACGATGTAGTCTTTGTCGCGCTGAAAAAGCTTGTGCGCCTTGAGCGCCTGATTGACGTGATGCACGATGGTGACGTTTTCGATGTCGTAGAGCGAGCCGGTCATCAAGCCGGCTTCGGCCAGCAATTGTTCCATGCGCTCGTTGCCCGCTTCATTCAGCGAAACCTGACGCTGCTTTTCATCGAGATCGAAATCTTCCTTGGTCAGCTTCAACGTCAGAGCATCGACGGCGACGTAGAGATCGGCGCGGTCATCGAGCGGGCCGG
>JANNUW010000246.1:0-3404 GCA_031414095.1 Hyphomicrobium sp.
TAATGAGACCAATGGCGCGTGCGTATTCCCATCAAGGCCACGGCCCGCGAGCCGATCAAACAGGCCGGATACATATCAGCGACTTCCGATACCCAGCATAGTCCCTCTTGCGAAACGCAGCCGGTCCATACATTTGGGTCATAAGCAGACTCCTCAAACATACGACACCTCCATATCCAGCTAGAAAAACCCGAGGGACTCGCAGCCTGTGCCGGCGGCAAAACTGTGCTTGTGCTGCCGGTTAGGAATATCGATCACATGCACTGACCCGTCGCCTTGGCAGGGGACGAATAGTTCGTCGCCGTGAAACGCCATGTCCATTGGCTGGCTGCCGACCGCGATCACCGTCTGCTCGTGAAACGACGGATCGATCAGGCTTACAGTGTTGCTGTTGAGGCTGGTAACGGCAAGCAGGCCCCAGTCCGGTGCGTAGCGCGCGATCTGCGCCGCTCTGGGCACGTCCTTGAGCCGCACTTCGGCGCGGACGCGCTCGCTTTGGGTGTCGATCTGGAATAGCGCCGGCTCTATGTCGTCAATGGCGACGATGGTGCGGGCATCCGCCGAGATAGCGATGCCCGCGAGCGGACGGGGCGCCTTGATCTGGCCAAGCAACTTTCGTTTGGGGAGGTCGATCACCGAAATCGTGGCATCTTCCTCGTTCTCGGTATAGAGGCGCTGTCCGTCCGGCGCGATGATCAAGCGATGACAGTTGTTCGAGCCCGCGTCGATCGCCTCGACCACTTTATTGGTCTCGGGGTCAATCACCGCGATTTTGGCGCTGTTTTCGCAGGTTATATAGATCAGCCCATCAGGGCCGAGCTTGAGGGTATGTGGCGCGATGCAGGGCCGTAGGTCGATGGTGGTAAGAAGGGCGCGCTTCTCAAGATCGAACACGCAAAGCAGGTGTTGCGGGTTGGGATTTCGACCGTGGATACCGTCGCCGAAAATAGGAACATAGGCCCGGCTGGTCTCCGGCACCACAAGCAGCTCGTGCACGGTCTTTTCAAAGCCGTCGAGAACGATTTCGGTTTTATAAGTGACCGGGTTTAGGAACAGAACATTGCCGCCTTTTTTATCGACGGCAATCAATCCGCGCGCGCTCGCCATTGCTGGGTTTCCCTTGCTTACGTCTAAACCAACATCCATCAGAGGAGTTGCCGCAGCAGACACTCTTGCTGGATTTTATACGAAAGCCAACCCCTCACGTCTGCGCCACCTGCGGACGTCGCGCGACCGTCATCGCACTAGGATTGACCCACTCATTCCTCCACCCACCGGTGCCAGAGCAGGTAAACATTCAGATGTCCTAGCGCCAATGATCGCCAGCAGTGCGCGACGGTCTCATCCGGGACCGCTTGTGAACCTGATGCGGGAAAGGAGATCGGCACTGTGGCGAAGCGCTGCGCCGGTTGTCTCAAGCATCGATGGAAGCGTCATCCACTCGAGCAACCACGCTGCTCCCGAACGCTCCTGCTCGTGGACGAGTGCCACGTGAACGCCGGTTAGCAGTGCCGTGTTGTAGCGGGCGAGCGCCACGAGAATTTCAGCTGCAACAGGATTTGCTTTGTGATGCATAGCGGAAGATTTCCCTCCACCTGCGATGACGGCTTCACCGACTTCGTTCTGCGCCATCATGGCGATATCTTGGCCGAGCTTGCCGATACTTCCCGTCAGAAGCGAAGTCCAGGACGCAAGTTCTGCCAGACCATCCCGCGCGGTATGCCAACTGCGGGATGGTGCTGCTAGACCAAGTGATCGAGCCAAGGACTCAATCCACGGACCATTGTCAATTCCTATAGGGCCGCCAACTTGAATTACAAGCAGTCTTACTCGAAGTTCATGAAGCCGTTCCAAATGACGATAGAGCGGGGATTGCCAAGCTTCAATGCGAGCTAGGAGCGTGAAAGGAAGAGCGCGCTGCATGCGTGTGCGGGCCATCTGCGGAGTCATGCCCACCGTGCGGATACCGTCGAGTTGAGCGATGATCCCAGTGAGGCGCTGCGAGAGGATTTCGAGCGCTGACTTTATGGCGAGCACGCTGACGGTATCGATCACGTCCTGGCTAGTGGATCTGAAATGCAAGGCGTCCCTATGAGGAGAGGAAATTGTCGCCCGAAGCTGGTCGATCAGCTCTGGCACAAACATGCCATCGCGGCGGATGCCTGCCTCGAGCCGCCCCATGTCTGGAACAAAGAGCCCGCAGGCCTTTTCGATGGCCAACGCAGCTTCACCGGCGACAATGCCGGATGCAGCTTGCGCGGCCGCAAGCGCTACCTCAAAACGCAGCGCATCGGCAAGCTCTGCCTCGGGCGAAAACAGCCCTGCGATTTCGGTGTCTCGCCACAGCTGACTGTGCAAACTTGCGGTCATGAGCGGAGAAATCTCACTTCCTTGTCTCCCAACGAGGATTCTCTAGAGAAGTATGCCTATCGCCTTTGGCCAGCGCAAGCTATGCGGCATTGGGGGTAGCGTCGCCCCGGGCGGCAGGTGTCGGCTATGTCGGCCATCTCTTCGCCCGGCAATGTGGACACGATCAAAAGGTATGACCCAACATTGGCCGACGCAAATGGGTATGGAGTTCGGCTTCGGGTCAACATGAGACCAAGTGCAGTTGTCAAACTATGTCAGCTGTGCCTCTGCGTGCGGAGAGTTTTCTGAAAGAGCTGACATTGTTGATTGAAAGTCCGTTCAGGCACGAAGAGCGGGCAAGCTGCAGCAAGAGCACGAGGTCTCAAAAGGGCCAGTAGCTGACCAAGTCGGGGGAGCCCACTTAACCGGGAACTGCGGGAACATCGCGCCTTAGGTCGCGCTCATTGTGAACGAATGTAATCTGAAGGGAGCCATTTCGCTCAATGGTACGGGGATTAGCTGAAATGTTTAAATCCTCGCGGTCCAGTCGAGCTGTTACATCCTTTGCCGCCAAAGCACCTAGAAATGGCAGAATCTTGTTTTCCGCAATCGTGAAATTGATAGTGGTCATAATATTAGAATACATGTGCACATCAGCCACCCATCCCCCCATTTCGCCGATGCAATCAAAAACAAACGTAGTTACGGAGTTACGTTCTTGATTGGTTATGGCACTCAATAGAAAGGGATTTGAAATTTCAAACCTCGACAATCGTACCGTTGAACTAGAAACTTAATGGATCCTGTTGATTAGCGATCGGGATCTCAGTTCAAAACGCTCATTCTCAATCGATTTTTTGCTTTTATTGCACCGCAGTCGGAAGGTTGGTGGATTCACCCGTATCACGACTTCTGGTAATGGGATGGACCGGCTGTTGCCTCAAAGCCAGCAGGTTAGTCAGCTAAGACTGTACCTGTTAACAATAGGAGCAGCATCCCATGGCAAATACCACAAGAACTGAACTGCATGCATTTTCCTCTATTGGTATTGATAT
>JANNUW010000247.1:0-19297 GCA_031414095.1 Hyphomicrobium sp.
CGCGGCGCTGGTCTCGGGCATCATGTAGATGTCGCCGCCGTGTTCGAACACGAGCGGAAACGACAGATGATACGGTAAGTCGAGCGCGTCGCCTAAGACGTGCAGGTGTCCGTCGCGATAAATGCCGGCGCTGATTTTTCCAAGGCCCGTCGCGTAGACGTAGTTTTCGAAGAACACGAAGGTGTCGCCGTCCTTCTCGAACAAAAACGGATCGGCCCAGAACTCGCCTTTTGGCGGGCGGACTTCATGCGTGGCAGCAAGTTTGGCGGCATCGAAAGCGCCGTTGCCGAAAAATAGCGACCAGCGCATGTGATGGCGGCCGGCGGCTTCGCCGATTTTTCGAGTGATGCGCTCGCCTGCGAAGTGCGCTAGTGCGGCGCTATATTTTATGGAACGTCCGAGGTCGTTTGCGGATGAAGGTTGAGCCAGTCCGGCTGTGGCCACAGGAGGCTCCGGTAGAGTGCGTTCTGCGGCGAGACGTTCCAAGGCACGCCAGACAAGGGAAACCGACTTTTCGGCCGTGCGCGCCAGCGTCCGCGCGGGGGTTCGCTCCAGGTTGAAAGAGGCGGCATCAAGTTGGCGAGAAGCCTGTTTGCCTGGAATGGCGGCAACCAAAGTCACGCGCACCCAAGGTCCGCAATCCAGACACGCGAGCGCCTGTTGCGCCGAGGCAGTTTGTAAACGTTGTCCGGCGACTTCGAGCCACCATGCGCCGAACGCAGCAGAAGTTCCAAGTTCAACTGCAACGTCGTCCAAGCCATGTACGAGCCAGACGTCGACCTTGAGCTCTATTGCGGCGCGCAGTGTATGCGCGAAATCGCCCGCCCGCTGCAAATGCAGGCCCTCGGCTTGGGCAAGCGCGCTGCGAAACGCGGCGGACGTAAAGGGCTCAATGCCGGACGCCCGGCTGACATCGAGCTTGAAAAGGCGATCGGTGACGGGAGACGAATTTCCAGCGCCCGGCCCATCGTTGTTGCCCTCGACCACGGCTGCAAGTTGAAAGCGCGCGTCGCTGCATATTTTATCGAATAACCGCAATTCCCACGGGCTGAGCGAGGCCACGCCCGCAGTCAGGATTCCGACACGTAGCGGCGCCACCTCGCTCCCCTTTATGCTTTTGCGCTTGGAGCGGCTTTGCTGACGGGAAGCTTCTTGATGCGCAGCGCAGCTAGCTTGTTGCGCGTCTTGCGCAAAACCTCGAAGCGGTAGTTGTGGAACGTGAACACTTGCCCAGGCTCGGGGATGGTTTGCGCTTCGTGAATGACGAGACCGGCAATTGTCGTTGCCTCTTCGGCCGGCAGGTCCCAATCCATGTGCCGGTTGAGATCGCGGATCGCGACTGCGCCGTCGACGTTGACGGTGCCATCCGTCTGCGGGCGTATTTGGGCTTCATAGGTATCGTGCTCGTCGGCGATCTGGCCGACGATTTCTTCCAGAATATCTTCGAGCGTAATGAGCCCTTGCACTTCGCCGTACTCGTCGACGACGAGCGCCATCTGAGCCTTGCGCTTCAAAAACTGATTGAGCTGATCTTTGAGCGTGGTGGTATCGGGTACGAACCACGGCTGCTGCACGAAGCTCATCACATCGAGCTGTGCCACGTCCCAGCCTGCGCGCCCGAGCGCTGTCAGCAGGTCTTTGGTATGCAAGAGAGCCACGATGTTTTCGGGCTCGTCTTTCCACAGCGGCACGCGCGTGTACTGCGACTTCAAAATCTCATCGATGATCTTCTGCGGGGCGTCGTCGGCGCTCAAGGTCTCCATCTTGGTGCGATGAACCATGATGTCGGACACTTGCAGGTGCGTGAGGTCGAGAACGCCGCCAAGCATGTTGGCGTCGCCCCTGGGCACGGTTCCTTCCTTCGCTTGCAGGTCGATGGTGCCGCGAATTTCCTCGTGCGCGGCGAGAATGTTGGCGGCGTCGTCGTCGGCCGACGGCGTCATTTTCAATAGCCACCGGACGACGAATTCAATGGCCATCGTGAACGGGGTCAACAACACAATGATCACGCGCATGATGGGCGCTACCCACAGCGCGACCCGGTCGGAATAAGCCAGAGCATATGTCTTGGGCAGGACAGCCGCGAAGATCACGATCAGAACCGTGACGATGGCAGTGGCGTATGCGACGCCGATGTCGCCCACGAGCTTCACGGCTAAAATAGAGGCGAGCGACGCTGCCAGCACGTCGACCAGGGTATTTCCCAACAGCACCGCACCGATCATCTTCTCAGGGCGCGACAGCAGTTTATTGACGAGCTTGGCTTTGGCGTTGCCTTCCTGCTCAAGCGCGTGCATGCGCGCGCGGGATGCGGCCGTCAGCCCGGTCTCGCTCATGTTGAAAAAAGCCGACAACGCGATCAGCACGACAATTGCAATCAGAATGAGGGCAACTTCAATCGTCATGGTGCTGTGCTGGTTGTTGTGCCGGTTTCAATCTCACGCGTCAAAAATTCGCTGACGCGCTCGACACTCACGTCCTGCGTGATGAACGCCTTGCCGAGATCGCGCACCAGAATGAATGTCAGCTTGCCGTTGCGCACTTTTTTGTCTTGCCCCATGAGGCGGATGAGTTCGGCCGCGTTGGCCTTGCCGCCTGGAATATCAAACAAGCGGACCGGTAATCCGACGGCGCGCAGATGTGAGGCCATCCGCGCCGCGCAACCTTTCGGGCACAGGCCCAGCTCTTCCGAAAAGCGATAGGCGAGGCACATGCCGATGGCGACGCCCTCGCCGTGCAACAGACGGCTCGAGTAGCCCGTCCAGGCTTCGAGCGCATGTCCGAATGTGTGCCCGAGGTTCAACAGCGCGCGATCGCCGGTTTCGTGTTCGTCGCGCTCGACAATGGCGGCCTTCGCCTTGACGCTCGTCTCGATGGCGCGCGCCAGAGCCGTCGCATCGTGGCTGAAAATGCCACGCCAGTTTTTTTCGAGCCAATCAAAAAAAGCGGAGTCGCCCAGAAGGCCGTACTTGGCGACCTCGGCGTAGCCAGCGCGCATTTCGCGCTCCGGCAACGTCGACAGCACATTGGTGTCGGCAATTACCAGGTGTGGCTGATGAAAAACGCCGATCAGGTTTTTGCCTTCGGGGTATTGATCCCGGTTTTGCCGCCGACCGAACTATCGACTTGGGCAAGCAGAGATGTCGGAATTTGAACGAAGCGCACGCCGCGCCTGAGAACGCCAGCGGCAAAGCCCGTCAGGTCGCCGATGACGCCGCCGCCGAAGGCGACGACCACGTCGCCGCGTTCGACGCCGAGTTCAAGCAGGCGTTCGCACAGGGGGCCGAGTTCGCGGAAGCTTTTGGTGGCTTCGCCTGCCGGCAACACAATGGAGCCGCGCAGCCGTCCCTCAGCTCTAAGGCTCGCTTCAAGCGCGGGCAGATGATGGCGTGCAACATTTTCGTCGGTGACGATGGCGCACTTGGCCTTGCCCAGGCGCGTGGCTATGAGGCGGCCGGCTTCCGACAGCAAATCGGGTCCGATCAGCACGTCGTAGGCGCGCGATCCAAGAGCGACATTGACGGTGCGCTCGGCTCTCGTCGTGGCGGCAAGAGAATTCAGTACGGACGGCATGACAGCGGCCTAAATGTGAGCCGGGAGGCCTGATGCCTGCGGGCTTATTGTGTCCTATCAGACCGGCGGCGGATCAGCCAGCTTTGGGTATGCGGCAAGCGCCATCAGCACCTCCATGACCATGACATCGTGGGGTAATTCGCGGCTTTCCACGGTCAGATCAGCCTCGGCGTAAATGGGATAGCGGGCAGCCATCAGGGCCGACATGACCGCTTCGGGATCTCCCGACTTAAGGAGGGGACGGGTGTCGCGCTTCATGACCCGGCGCATCAGCAGCGGCAGTTCGGCCTTGAGCCAGATCGAAATGGCTTCCGATTTGATTTTGGCGCGGGTCTGCGGATTGATGAACGCGCCGCCGCCCGTCGCCAGCACTTGCGGGCCGGCTTCGAGCAATCGGCCGATAACCTTGCGCTCGCCGTTTCGAAAGTACTCCTCGCCGTGGTCGGCAAAGATTTCCGAAATCGACTTGGCCGCTACCTTTTCGATCTCTTCGTCGGCATCGACGAAGGGCAGCGCCAGTCTTAGCGCGAGCCTCTTGCCGACCGACGATTTTCCGCAACCCATCAAGCCGACAAGCACCAGTGGCCGCGAACCCAGCCGCGCCTTCACCTGCTCTACAATTTTCGGATCGTCTATCATCATTGCCGCTATCAACAAGCCTCGCGTACAACTATGAAACTGCTAATCAAAGTACGATGCAGTCCTGGCATTAAGACATTTTTGCAAAATTGGGGGCTATGCAAAATGATTGATTCCGAACTGGCCGAGCGGCTAACATATGAGCCTGTGCCGGTAAACTTTCCCATACAGAATGTATGTCATGGTGTTCCTATCGCACTGACATATTGGCGCCTAGTTGTCAGCCGACATTCTCTCCCGCCGACTCGAAAAGGGCCGCGGTCAATACCACGGTAAACACGCAAGATGCCGAGCCTGTTCAGGTTCATCTTCATAGTGACGACGCTGAGTGCCGGCATTTCAGGTGCAATGTACGTGCTGGCGACGCACTACGAGCCACAGCCGCGCGAAGAAACCAAGCTGCTTCCCCCGCTGAAGATCCGCAAAGAATAGGCATGCTCCAGGCAATGCGCCGCGCAACTCGACGCTCCGCCGCTGCACGCGCTGTCGGCGTTTGGCTCTGTGGCGCCGCCATTGTAAGCACAGGGACGGTTTTTGCGCAGGATTTGTCGAACCCGTTCGGCGAGCCCGAAACCTCGCGGCCGCCCCCTAAAAAGACGGTGACGCCCGCTGGGCCGCAGGTGCCGTTTCTCGCGCCGATGACAGGTGAACGCCAGATCCCGACGCCGGCTCCCGGTCAAGCGCCCGGTAGTCTCAGCAGCGAGGTTGGCAACGGCGTGGCACCACCACGACCTGGCACCAGCTCCAGCAGTCCTGCCGTGGCCCCCTCGACCTATTTGCCTGACGACGGCGTCGAAGGCGCGCCCGTCGCCCCCATAGAGCGGATCGATCTCGATCCGGTCGCAGCGCAGGACGGGTCAGGTCTGCCGCACGAGTTATGGGCCGGTCTGACGGTCGAAGGTGTTGAACAGTTATTGGCCAAACTCGATATTCCACCGCGTTCGGCAGCGCTACATAACTTGTGGCGGCGGCTCGTGACGTCGTCCGTGGCGCCGCCGTCTGGTGCAACAGCGAATTCTCCGCGCTTTGCGGCCCTTAGGGCCGAAGTGCTTTATCGCTCGGGCTTATTGAAAGAAGCGTCGGGTGTCTTAGAGCAAGAACCCGCGACCGCAGCAGACGCCATGCTCGCCACGCTGCAAGCCCGCCTCGATATCGGGCAGGGACGCGAGGGGAATGCCTGCGCGGATAGTGCCAAGCTCACCGCCTTGCCCGCCGACATGCCCGCTCCACTCAAGATGGAGGCCGTTCTCATATCGGGATATTGCGCGGCGTTGGCTGGCGATATGCCGTCCGCTGGCTTGAAAGCGGGGCTGGCGCGTGAGGTGACTCCCAACGATGCAACGGGGGCCGATGCGCTGGAAACACTGGCGGCCGGAGCGACTCCGGTGGTGCCCAAAGATGCAAAGCTTTCGCTGCTGGACTATCGCATTTTCAAATTAGGCAAGGCTGAGCTTCCGGCCGAGGCTTTTGCCAATGCGTCGCCAGCCTTGCTGGCCGCGCTAGCCTTGGACGAAGCTGTCCCGGCCGCCGTGCGTCTGCAGGCGGGCGAGGCCGCAGCCGGCGTCAACGCCATCACGCCTGAAGACCTTGCCGGAATATATCGGGCTCTGGTGATGCCGGCGGGCGAACCACAAGCAGCGGACCGGCGGGCCGAGACCTTCCGCGCAGCCGAGACCGCACGGACGCCGGCAAAGAAAACGCGCCTCATCCGCTCGCTGCTCGATGACGCGCGTCGCTCCGGGCTCTATTGGCCGGCCTTGACTATGATGGATAAGCCTCTCGACGGCTTGCTGCCGGTTCCCGAGATCGGCTGGTTCAGCGAAACCGCCATTGAAATCAGTCTGGCGTCCGGCCGTTATGATCAGGCCCGTCAATGGGCTGAATTTGCAGCCGGCGCAGATGGCCAACAGGGCAATGGCGGATTCGACCATTGGCTGGCGCTCGCCGACCTAGCCGATCCGGCTCTCTCCACTGGACGTTCGGCGCATCTCGATCGCGTCGAAGAACTGGCCGGCAACGGCCGCATCGACGCCAACGTGCTGCACCGTCTGGTGACGGTGCTCGATGCGCTTGAAATTCAGGTGCCCATTACCTTGTGGGATAAAGCCAGCCGGACGGCGCAGCCCAACACGGGATTTTTGCCCGAAACAGGTGTTCTCTCGCAGTTGCAGGACGCGGCCAAGAAAAAGGAATTCGGGCGAACGGTTTTATTGTCCATGCGTGCGCTGGGCCCCGCCGGTGCCGACAGTGCTAACCTGATTGCGCTGGGTGATTCAATCCGGGCCTTGCGCAAAGCCGGCCTCGAAAGCGATGCGCGCCGGCTCGGCTTTGAAGCCTTGTTTGCCTCTTGGCCGCGTGCGATCACCAACTAGCGCTCCGGCACTGGGGGAAACAGCGCGTTGCGGGCTTGAGGGATAATGGCAGACGGCGATCAACAGCACCTCGGCGCTTTCCTCGACATGCTGGCGTCCGAGCGCGGGGCCGCCGCCAATACGCTGCAGGCTTACGCCCGTGATTTGAATGATCTCGCGAGCTATCTGGCGGGCCAAAAATCCTGCTTGAGACGCGCAACGCCAGCCTCCCTCAGCGACTACCTTCGAATGCAATCCGAGGCCGGATTGGCGCCGCCGTCGCGGGCGCGGCGGCTGTCGGCCATGCGCCAGTTTTTCGGCTTCCTCGTTGCTGAAGGCGTGCTCGACGAAAACCCAACCGAGGGCATGGCGTCGCCAAAGTTATCAAAGCCGTTGCCCAAGACCCTGTCGATTGCCGAAACCGAAAGCCTGATGCAGGCAGCCCACGCCCGCACTCGGCAAGGCTTGCAAGGCCGCGATCTGATCCGCGCGCTGCGGCTGCATTGCTTTGTCGAGATGCTGTACGCCACCGGCATGCGTGTCACCGAACTGGTGTCGCTACCGCGCAACGTGCTGACCGGGGATCCGCGTGTTCTGACCATCAAGGGCAAGGGCGGCCGCGAGCGGCTGGTGCCACTCAACGGGCCGGCGCGCGCCGCGCTTGATCGCTACGTCAATGTCGGGCGCCAGCCCGAGGACGGGGTTGCGCCCATGCTCGCGACCCGCTGGCTGTTTCCGTCGAAGTCGGCCGAGGGTCATTTGACCCGTCAACGGCTGGCTCAGGAATTGAAGGAATTGGCTGACCTGGCCGGGCTCGACGCGCAACGGGTGAGCCCGCATGTTCTGCGCCACGCCTTCGCGAGCCACCTCCTTGACCGCGGCGCCGATCTGCGGTCTGTGCAACAATTGCTCGGTCATGCCGACATCTCGACAACGGAGATTTATACGCACGTTCTCGAAGAGCGCCTCAAGCAGGTCGTGTTCGCGCATCATCCGCTGGCGCAGGCGAAGCCCGGCAAATCGACTGGCGCCCCCGCGGACCCGCCGCCGGGGCGCTCCGCGGGTTTCGATAAAAAGAGATAATGTCGCATCCGTTCATTGGGTTACATAACCGAGTGTTCGTCGCTTGACAGTCTCGGCGCGGGGAGTGACTGTCGGCCATGATTGAGCGTGGAAATCTAGCGACTTCCTCGAACGCGCTATTGTACGGACGTCAGAACTTATTCAATGCGAGGGTCACTTTGGCCGCAGACAATACAGCAACCCGCCCGACCCCGGCGCGGACCTACCTCGATTTCGAGAAGCACATCGGCGATCTCGAAAACAAGGTCGCGGAATTGCGCGCGCTCGAAAGCGGCGAATCGGTTTCGATCGTCGAGGAGATCCGCAAGCTCGAGCAGAAGGCTAAGGGCGCGCTCATCGAGACGTACGCCAAGTTGACTCCCTGGCAGAAAACGCTGGTCGCCCGCCACCAGGACCGGCCGCACACGATGGAGTTCATCGATCATTTGATCGAGGATTTCACCCCGCTTGCCGGCGACCGCTATTTCGCCGAAGACGAAGCCATCATGGGTGGCATGGGACGCTTCCGCGGCCGCTCTGTGGTCGTAATCGGCAACGAAAAGGGCTCCGATACCGAGGGCCGCATCCGGCATAATTTCGGCATGGCCAAGCCCGAGGGCTACCGCAAAGCGGTGCGTCTCATGGAATTGGCCGAGCGATTTGGCCTCGCCGTGCTGACCTTCGTCGACACGCCGGGCGCTTATCCCGGCATCGGCGCTGAAGAGCGTGGCCAAGCCGAAGCCATCGCCCGTTCGACCGACTGCTGCTTAGCGCTGGGCGTTCCTGTTATCGCCGTCGTCATCGGTGAAGGTGGCTCGGGCGGCGCCATCGCCATCGCCACAGCCAATCGCATTTTGATGCTCGAACACGCGATTTACAGCGTCATCTCGCCCGAAGGCGCCGCGTCTATTATCTGGCGCGATTCGACCAAGCGGGAAGAAGCCGCCACCGCCATGAAGATTACGGCCCAGGACCTCGAACAGCTGGGCGTTATCGATACCATTATTCGCGAGCCGACCGGCGGCGCCCATCGCGATCGCAAAGTCGCTATCACGAGCGCGGGCGACGCCATCGCGAAAGCGCTAGCCGAGTTCGATGGCAAAACGCCCGGCGAAATCAAAAGGCAGCGCCACGATCGCTTTCTGGCGATCGGGCGGTCGCTGTAAAGGCTCGCCAAGCGCATATCTTATGCCCTTTCATCGCCCTATTCGTGGGCATAGTTGGGGGCATAGACGAGCATCGTTTAGAGTTTCGTAATCTTAATCGCATGTTAACGGGTGGGGATGGATGGTAGCCGCGTTACGCCAAGGGGATTGCGTATGCGTTTGATCGTCCCGGTGGGAAAAGCAGCATTGATTTTGCGCGCCGCGATTTTATCGTTGGCAGCCGCATGCGCGCTCGCTATGGCCTCGTGCGCCAGTGCGCCGATTATATTGACCGCCGCCGAACAGCCGCTGCCGGTCGAGACCATAGCCATACTCGGCAAAAAGGGCATGTCTCCCGAAGGTCCGATTTTCGTGCGGATCTTCAAGGAAGAATCTGAGCTCGAAGTCTGGAAAGCCCAGGCCGACGGACGCTTCTATCACCTCAAAACGTATCCGATCTGCAACTGGTCGGGCGACTTGGGTCCCAAGGTCGCACAGGGCGATAAGCAGGCGCCCGAGGGCTTTTATACGATCCAGTCGACGCAGATGAACCCGAACTCACAATATCACGTCGCTTTCAATATGGGCTTCCCCAACACCTACGACAGAGCCAATAATCGCACCGGTCAATCGCTGATGGTGCACGGCAGTTGCAAGTCGGCCGGATGCTACGCCATGACAGACGCGCTGGTCGAAGAAATTTACGCTTTGGCGCGCGAGAGTTTCAAAGGGGGGCAGCAGAGCTTCGGTGTTCACGCCTTCCCGTTTCGCATGACCGACGAAAAGCTCGCCCGTTTTACAAAGCATAAGTGGTACGGCTTCTGGAAAACTCTGAAGCACGGCTACGATTATTTCGAGGTCAATCGCGTGCCGCCGCAGATCGCGGTTTGCGAGCGCCGCTATGTCGTCGACGTTGTGGTGCCGGCGTCGGCGCGCATCGATCCGGAAGGCCGCTGCCCTGCTTTCCAGCGCCCCGCATTGCAGCCGTTCACGCCACAACCGGGAAGCGTGAAATTCACCGACGAGCGCGTCACCGTGCCGGGTCCAAAGACGCGCGACGTGGCCGAAGTGGTTCGCAGTGCCGGGCAATCGATCGCATCGGCTGATAGCTGGTCGAGCACCGCTGAGGGCGTGACACCAGTTGCCCCAAGCGCCACGCAAAGCCGCAGCGCTGCGGGTCCCACGCGGCTGCCGGCCGGAGCGGCGGCTCTTGGCTTTAGCCAGTGACCGAGTGCCGGTAAGTTGGGGCATTGAACTTGGGATAGCTTGTGACAAAGCCCGCGATAGTGTCGACAGCAAATCCCGTCAAAACTCGCAAGCGCCGCCGCTGGCCGTTTCCAATATTTTTGCTGATCTTGGCTGCTTTCTTTGCGGCCGTTCTTTTCAATCGCTATTTTGGTGAAGACGAAAACGATCGCACCATTCGCGTCGAGCGCGCGCAACGCTTTGCGACCAACGCGCTCGGTTTGCCCTTGCCTGGCACGCCCAATCTTGCCGACGTCACCGGCCGTCTCGCCGCCCACGGCGTCAAACTCGGAAGTCCTGTGTTCGTGCGCATTTTTAAGCGCGATTTCGAACTTGAATTGTGGATACAACGCGATGGCCACTTCATTAAGTTCGCCACCTATCCGATCTGCCGCTGGTCTGGAAAACTCGGGCCCAAGATTGCGCAGGGCGACCACCAGGCACCGGAAGGCTTCTATTCAGTAGATGCCAAGGCGCTCAACCCGAACAGCCGATGGCATCGCTCCTTCAATCTCGGCTATCCGAATGCCTACGACCAATCCTTAAGGCGGACGGGGTCATTTCTGATGGTCCACGGTGGCTGCGGTTCGGTCGGCTGTTTTGCCATGACCAATCCGGCCATCGATGAAATTTGGCAGATCGTGACGGCGGCACTTAATGGCGGCCAGAAGCGTTTCCAGGTGCAGGTTTTTCCGTTTCGGATGTCGAAAGCCAATCTCGAGAGTAATGCGAGCAGCCCTTATGCTCAATTCTGGCAAGATCTCAAAGCCGGTCACGACGCATTCGACGCCGGCAACGTGCCGCCGATCGTTAACGTCTGCGGGCAGCGCTATGTAGTTGAAAATCCAGGCTCACTGCTTGACGGCAGCGCGCCTATCGCCGTGCGGTGTCCCGGTCGGGCAAAAAAAGTATAGCCCGATTAAAGCTGGAATTATCAATGCTCCAGGCTTGGCATTGGCTCCTAAAGTATGCTCCAAGACTTGACTGAGCATCCGGGCCTGGAACGCGCACGATCGCTGCCAGCTTGGAAAACGTAAATTGTGGAGGCAATCAGACCGTGCCCCTGGTCCCAAATCGAATTCGAACGCTTGTGGCATCCACTTGCGCCCGTGTTGCCGGCGCTATCGCGGTGATCATCATGGCACTGCTGGCGGCTCCGCTGCCCGCTACCGCCGTCTCGATCGAATTGCGCGACGATGCTCCCGACCGTATTGAACGCCAGAAAGCGGCGGCTGTTGGTAAAATCCCACTGCCCGGCACGCCCAATACGACTCAGTTTTCCAACCGCCTTACGGCGCAGGGTTTGAAGCCCGGCCTGCCGATGCTGATCCGCATTTTCAAGGCGCAGTCCGAACTCGAAGTGTGGATGGAAAAGGACAACGCCTACGTTCTTTTTGCGACCTACCCGATCTGCCATTGGTCGGGAACACTAGGGCCCAAGATGCGCGAAGGCGACAAGCAGACACCGGAGGGTTTCTACACCATCACCGCACGTCAGTTGCATCGGCTAGGGCGTTGGACGCGAGCGCTCAATCTCGGCTTTCCCAACGCCTACGACGAAAGCTTAAAGCGCGACGGATCTTACATTCTCGTGCACGGCGGCTGCTCGTCGGTTGGCTGTTTCGCCATGACCAATCCTGTCATCGAAGAGATTTACAGCCTGACCTCGGCGTCTTTGCGTGCCGGTCAGCGCTACGTGCCCGTGCATGTATTTCCGTTCCGCATGACGGAGGCCAATATCGACAGCCACAAAAATGCGGAGTGGCGCGACTTCTGGATGAATTTGAAGGAAGGCTATGATGCGTTTGAGCGCACCAAGCGGCCGCCCTACGTCAGCGTCTGTGATGGCCGCTACAAAATAGAGGAAATGACGACTGCCAGCCCGCCGGAGGCGGGCGCTCCTGGCCCTTTAGCCGTGTGCGGCCCAACGGCCGCCGCCCTGTTGGATTCGGACAAATCCGCATGGCTTGTACCCCTCGCTCAGTCTCCGTTACCGGAGCCGATAAACCTCTCCTCACAGGGCCTGTCGTCGCAACGACTGGCACCAACAGCGGACCCAGCCTCGCCGGGCTCCCTCCAGCCGGCGCCGCAATCAGCGCCACAAGTGCCATTGAGCAGCCCGCAGCAGCGCACGGAATCGCAAACGGTGCAGACAGCGGCACAACCCGTCCCGCCGTCACCACTCCAGCGCAACCCGTCGCCGCCGAAGGCAGGGGCGAAGACAACAGCGGCCGATCCGCTGTTGCAGGAGGAAAGCCGGAAGGCGGTGGCATCCGTCGATCCGGGACTCGCCTACGAACTCGTTCCGCGGCTCGTGGCCCCGGCGCCCCGGCCTGGTATCCGGGAGAAGGGACTCCCATGCAGCTTAGCCCTCCCGAGTTGCCGTAAGTATGCGGCTTTGCAGGCGCGGCGTGGATCTGCCAAGTCGAAGGTTCCTTCAGCGCGCGTGCAAACCGCGTCACGCAACCGCTAGCCGGCCACGCGACTTGCCGCTAACGGCGAACGCGTGGCATAGACCGCGCGTTAAAAAAATTTGCAGTATTGGAGACCTGTCGTATGTGGCGAGACTTGGCGCAATTGATTGAGGACGCTCTAGAGAAGATAATTTTTGCAAGCCGTTGGGCACTCGCACCGTTTTACCTCGGGCTCTCGCTGTCGATTGTAATCTTACTCGTCAAGTTCATTGCCGAGTTTGCGCACCTTGCGCTCCTTGCGTTCAGTGGCAATGAGGCGGACGTCATTTTAGGCGTGCTGACGCTTGTCGACCTGGCCTTGATGGGTTCGTTACTCGTGATCGTCATTTTTTCCGGTTACGAAAATTTCGTCTCGAAGATCGATCACTCAGGTCACAAGGACTGGCCCGACTGGATGGGCACGATCGACTTCAGCGGATTGAAGCTGAAGCTCATGTCGTCGATTGTCGCCATTTCCGGCGTGCAGCTTTTGAAGCAGTTCATGGCCATAACGACCGTGACCGCCGACAACGAGCGCACCCTATTTTGGATGGTCGTGATCCACATAACGTTTGTCGTTTCGAGCGTGCTTTTGGCGCTGTCCGACCGGATCGCCGGCAGCCACGATGCGCCGATTGCGGCCGGCGCGACGGGGTCCGGCGGGCCGGGCTTCCTGGTGGCCGATGGCGGCACGCCGCACGCAGCGCCGCCATCGGGCAGTGGAGCGCCCCCAGTCAAAGGCGCGACGAAGCCGGGACATTAGCGTCAAGGACCGGTGGATGCCGCGTTGTTGCTAAGCTTGGTGCGGCGCGCGCGCTCGACTCGGCGTAAGCCGTCGCATCCGCCACGATGCCGTTGATCTCGGCCCGAAGGGCTTGATCGAGTGATGGGTGCAAGAAACGGAAACCGTGGCTACTGACTTTATCGGGCACGACACGCTGACCGCCAAGAATAAGCTCGCGAGCGAAATCGCCCATTGCCAATTCGAGTGGCAACCGGGGCACCGCGAATATTGCCGGCCGGTTCAGGGCCGCGCCCAGGGTTTGTGTAAAGTCTGAATTGCGCACCGGCTCGGGTGCGACGGCGTTGACCGCGCCGTCGAGTTGCTCGGCGCTGATTGCGAACGCGATCAGCCGCACGATGTCTTCGAGTCCGATCCAGCTCATCCATTGGCGGCCGGAACCGAGCCGGCCTCCAAGGCCGAGATCGAAAACCGGCAGCAGGCGGCCAAGCAGACCGCCGTCGCGCCCGAGCACGAGACCGATACGCAGCGCCACCGTACGCACGCCCGAACGTTGCGCCGATTTGGCGGTGGCAACCTCGCAGTTGAGGCACGAGCGAACCGAGAACAGGTGCCGGTCTCCGATTGCCGCCACTTCGTTCAAAGGGGTGTCGTCGCGCAAACCGTAGATGCCGATGGCAGATGCCTTGATGAGCACGCGGGGTTTTACATCGAGACGGTTGATCAGCGTCTCGACGGCGCGCAGTCCGCGGCGCCGCGATGCGATGACGTTGAAACGGCGCTTGCGTGTCCACGGCCCGCCCGCGACCGCTTCGCCAGCCAAATCGACGATGGCTTCGAAGACTTGCTCGTTTGGAATTTGATCGAGCAACGTAATAATCCGCAACGGGGCCGGCAGGTGCGATGCGCGATCAAGCGAACGCGTCAGCACCGTGACGTCGTGGCCGCCTTTGACAAGTGCGCGCATCAGCGCCGTGCCAATGAACCCAGTGCCGCCGGTGACCAGCACGCGATGGGGGCGTGGCAAAAATTCTTGGAGGCCGGCGGTGCGCGGCGCCGTAAATCGCGCGGCGCGCGCGCTCGTGTACACGTCGCGCACCGCGAACAGGGCGACGCCAGCGGCCGAAGCACTCAAGATCCAGCTGCCAAAGCCGTAGGAGACTGCGGCAAAGCCAGTCGGCAGCGCCGTCCACGATACGATTTCGGGTCCGATCAAAACCAGAATGCCGCCGTAGTTGATGGCGAGTAACGTGTGCAGCACGCGCTCGGTTGCAGGCAGTTTGCGGCTCATGTCTTCTTCGACGAAGTCAGCAAGCGTGATGCCGATTTCCGCTACGAGCACGATAAGCAGGACCCATGCGAACATACCCTGCGGCTGAAACCAAGCGAAGGTCGCAAACAGCAGCGCATAAAATGCGTTGCGCGCGGCATGCAATTTCAGCTCTTTGCTGGCGTTCGGCCGCCAAGCCAACCGCTCCGTCAGTTCGTGATGGAAGATGACGTCGAAGCTGCCCATCGCGAGTTGCAGCGATACGAGCGTCCACAACAGCGGGCTGCTCAATGGGGTGTCTGTCATGGCTCAAACCTCCTTGAAGTACGCGAGCTGATGCACGAGGCATCCCAAAAGCGGATGCGTGAGCGTGAGACGGAACGAAAAGGCGTTGGGCAGGCCTGCGTAGCCGGGCTCGTCGCGATGCACGATCTCCATGCGGCCAGGAGATATCCATCGCGGTAGACGTAAGCGGAAGCGGCCCAGCCCAAAAAAATAATTGGTCGATGTAAACACGAGCGCTCCGTCGTTCACGGTCAAATCGAGCGCCATGCCGATGCCGGCGCCGACGTATTCCTCAAGGCCTGTGGGGCCGGCAAAGCGCTTCATCGAATGCACCACTTGCGGAAAGCGCCCCGTGCGCTCGTAAGTGCGCGTCCAAGTCTGATGACCGCTGAGCGTGTCTTGCATCACGCTGACAGCGGCGGCGCCGGTATTGCCATCGGGGCCCGGCAACGGACTGCCGATGAATCGTGCGATTGCCGATAGCAGGCCTCCGGCGCGCGACAGCCGCGTTTCGACAACGTGGCCGTTGTAGAGGACGGCTTCGCCAGTCTTGAAGCGTTTTGAGAATCGCCGGCGCACGGCCGGAGGAAGTTGAGCCCAGGCCGCCGCGCTGAGGAGATTTTCGAAGCGCTCGTCGGCCTGGTCGCAATCGGCCGATCGCGGCGGACGAACAGATGCCGCTTCGCGATTGTCTCGCGTGCACGGCGCTAGCTCTACAAAGTCTGTCCCTGTGCGCATCACTTTAAACTTTCGAGAGCACGCTCGTATGACTTTAGCTTCGCTTCTGCGGGTTTTTCGGCTTCGAGCTGACCAGCCGGGCCAGCGTGCCGCCCATCTTGATAAGGCGGTTCAGAACCGGCGGCGGCAGACGCATGAGTTCGGCAAAAGATTTGTCGATGGTTTCCATGAACTGCAGCATTTCAAAGAGACGGCGGCGCGCTCCCTTGGAGACATTTGCGTCTGCGCTGGCGTCGCCGACGCATGCGCGCAGGACGGCAAGCGTCGGATCGATCTCGCGCGCCTTGCGGCCGAGCGCTATGCGCCGCACCATCTCGAACATGTCGGCCTCGGCTTCGAAATAGTCGCGCCGGTCGCCGAGCACCTGCACGCGCCTGATGAGAGTCCAGCCGGTCAGCTCTTTGAGCGAGTTCGAGACGTTCGAGCGCGCAATGCCAAGGCGCGCCGCGATGTCTTCCGCGGTCATCGGCTGATCGGAAACAAACAACAGGGCGTGGATCTGCGCCACGGAGCGGTTGACGCCCCACATTTCGCCCATTTCTCCCCAGTGAACGACAAACCGTTCGATGGCGGGCGGGAGGGCTCTATTGGTGTCTGATATTTCTGTCATGACAGAAATATCAGACAGTTCAGAGAAAATGTCAAGGGGTCGTCTTTACGCGCGAAGGATGGCGCTACGGCAGAGTATTGACCCCAGAAATTAGATCACACCGGGTAGCAAAAATAATGTGGTCAAATTTTCGAAACCTCCCAGAGGCGGCAGCGTAGTTCGCACAACTGGCCAAACATCGCAGGCGGCCGGCGTTTTGAACCGCCGCCAAGTTGGTCAGGTGAACGTCTAGCGTTGCAATCTCAACCGGAGAATATTCTGATGTCTAATGTCTTCAAAGCGGCCCTTCTCGCCAGCGCCGTAGCGTTCGCGATGCCAGCCTTTGCCAAGAGCAATGTCATGGTCGGCGGCCAGGAAATGTTCGCGTCCAAAAACATCGTCGAGAACGCCGTCAACTCTGCCGATCACACCACTCTCGTCGCCGCGGTAAAGGCCGCTGGTCTCGTCGACACTCTGGCCGGGAAGGGTCCGTTCACGGTGTTCGCGCCTGTCAATACCGCATTCGGTGCGCTTCCTGCAGGCACTGTCGACACGCTGTTAAAGCCGGAAAACAAAGGACAACTGGCAGGTGTTCTGACCTACCATGTGGTCGCTGGCGAACTCACCCGGGACGATCTCAAGTCCAGAATCAAAAAGGGTGACGGCATGGCGAAGCTCAAGACCGTTGCGGGCGGCACGCTTACGGCCTCGATGAACGGCCCAAACAACATCGTGCTCAAAGATGAAGCCGGCGGCACTGCCAACATCGCGACTTACGATGTCATGCAGTCGAATGGTGTCATTCACTCGATCGACCACGTTCTGATGCCGAAGTCGTAAATCAGGCGCGATCTGTTCGTGGCGGCGGTCTCACCGCCGCCACGCATTGCCTTCAGGTTTGTCCCGCCTTGGCGCGCTCTATGGCTTGCGCTTCCCAAGCCGCAAGATGCTTGGGCGAAGCTACGAAGGCTGCGTAGGCATGCGCCGCAATGCCTATGCCCCAGCCGATGATTGGCCACTGAGCCCACATCTTGCCGCCAGTGAGGACATTCACGAGCACCAACAGTAGTCCCACCAGCACGTAGACGAAGCAATGGATATAAAAACCGCGGATGGCTTTGTACTGCTTGGCGGCGCGGGCTTCGGCGATCTTGTCGAGTTTCTCTATCATGAGCCGGTTCCTGAGATCTGTCGCGCAGGCAAGGCTGAGCCGCTGCCAGCCCAGTGAACGGCACTTGGCGCAGGCACGCAAGCCAGGACTACGTGAGCAATACCATGACGGGAGAGCAGCGCGGCCGCTGTTCCGTGCGGAACGCCGGTAGCATGTCAGGCGACGGCCATGCCCTGGCGCAAAGTTTCACCGCGATAGGACAGCGCTTCGGCAATATGAATGCGCGCGGTCCGCTCGAGGCCGTCCAAGTCTGCCAATGTGCGGGCGACCTTCAAGACCCGGTGAAATCCGCGCGCCGTCAGCTTCAGGTGATCGGCCGCCTGATGCAACAAGGCGACGCCCGCTTCATCTGGCATGGCGATCGCGTCGAGCAACTGACCCGAGCATTCGGCGTTGGTGCGGATGAATTTGGCACCCGCCGCTGCAAAGCGTGCGCGTTGACGGTCGCGCGCAGCGGTCACACGGGCGCGCACCTCGGCGCTGCCTTCGCGCGCCGGCGGCAAGGTCAAGGCGGCGGCCGACACGGCGGGGAGTTCAATGTTGAGATCGATGCGGTCGAGGAGCGGACCCGATATGCGCGCCTGATAGTCGGTGCGACAGCGCGGCCCGCGCTTGCAGCTTTCGCCCGGCTGACCACCGCCGCACTTGCATGGGTTCATGGCGGCGATGAGTTGAAACCGGGCGGGATAGGCGATGCGGTGGTTGGCGCGCGCGATGACAATTTCACCAGTCTCGAGCGGCTGGCGCAGAGCATCGAGCGTGCCGGCCTGAAATTCCGGAAGCTCGTCGAGAAACAATACACCCAGATGCGCCAAGCTTGCCTCGCCGGGTTTCGGCCGCGACCCTCCACCGACGAGCGAGGGCATGCTGGCCGAATGATGCGGCGCGCGGAACGGCCGCTCGACGCACAATTTTCCGCCCATCAGTTCGCCAGCCAGCGAATGCACCATCGACACCTCGAGCATCTCTTCGGGCGACAACGGCGGCAGAATGGTTGGCAAACGCGCCGCCAGCATCGATTTGCCCGAGCCGGGCGGGCCGACCATCAATAGGTTGTGGCCGCCTGCTGCTGCAATTTCGAGGGCGCGCTTGGCGCTTTCCTGTCCGCGCACATCCTTCAAGTCAAGCCCCGACGACGGCGGCCGCTCGAGGTTGGGCTTGGGCCGCGACAGCATTTGCAATCCACGAAAGTGATTGACCAGTGACAACAAATGCGGCGCCGCCAGAATATCGATGTGCTCGCCCGCCCACGCCGCTTCAGGGCCGCAGTCGGCTGGGCAGATCAAACCTTTGCCGAGCGCATTGGCCCCGATGGCGGCGGGCAGCGCGCCGGGGACGCCGCGGATCGACCCGTCGAGCGCCAATTCCCCGATGGCCGCAAAGTTTGTAATGGCTTCGGGCGACAGTGCTTGCATGGCAACCATGAGCGCGAGCACGATCGCCAGATCGTAGTGACTGCCCTCCTTAGGCAAATCCGCGGGCGCTAGATTGACCGTCAAGTGCTTGTAGGGCATGCCCAAACCGACCGCATGAAGCGCGTTGCGGACGCGCTCGCGGCTTTCGTCAACGGCCTTGTCGGGTAGACCGACGATGGCGAACTTGGTTTTGCCAGGCGTGATGCGGACCTGCACCTCGACGCCGCGCGCCTCGATGCCCACGAACGCCAGTGTCGCAATCGATCCGTACATGCCGCGCAACTCCCCCCGAGAGTAAGTCTACGCACCTTTAACGGCCGGCTCGGGTAATTCCGTCGGTGTGGCGGAAAAATTTTTCCGAAGTTTGAGCCCGCCGCTAATCAACCGCGCTGCTTCTAGCTCCAACGCTCGGTACTCAGGTCTCGCGTCTCGCACCACCGTCATCCCGACGAAGGCCGGGGATCCGGCGAGTTTCGGAAAAGTGTTCGTCGGAATATTTGGTTCCGGTATCGTATTTGTTCCGAGACGCCGGATCCCGGCCTGCGCCGGGATGACGTGTTCAGGAATCACGAAGCGCGCTCGGGCTACAGGCGGTCGTGGGCCCGGCCCGAGCACCGTG
>JANNUW010000248.1:0-1106 GCA_031414095.1 Hyphomicrobium sp.
CAACCCGCCGGCGACCCGGCTTCTGCCGCGCTCGTCGATCGCTGTCGAGAGTAGCAACGAGAATTGCTCTGCGGCCGGTAACGGTGCTGCCAAACAGATCGATCCGATGCGCAACAAGAAGAAGCTGCAGCAGGCGCAGGCTTAGCTGTCTAGCGTCGCATGTTGCCGCCGGTCGCCGGATCGAACAGGTGCACAGCCGATGCCGGAGCCTGGATCTTGAGGGTGTCGTTGCCGAGGCCGGCCGCAGCCGAGGGGAGCGACATCACCATCGCGGAGCGACCGCCGACGAGGCCGTGGATCAGCCGCGTTGCGCCCAGTTCTTCCACGAACTCGCGACTGAGCGCAGCGGTGTGCGTTGCGCCGGCCGGGGCGAGCGTGATGTCCTCCGGGCGCACGCCGATATCGACCGCTTGGCCCGCCCCCCCGCTGAATGCCGCCGTCTCGTAGGGGAAACGGCCCCCGCCGTCACATTCGACCACGCCAGCTTCAATAATTTTGCCCGGGACGAGGTTCATCGCCGGCGAACCGATGAAGGTTGCGACAAACTTCGAGGCGGGATTCCGGTAGACGTCGAGGGGGGTACCGGTCTGCTCGATGCGCCCGCCGTTCATTACCACGACGACATCGGCAAGTGTCATCGCCTCCACTTGATCGTGCGTGACGAAGATCGACGTTGCCTTCAGCCGATTGTGCAGACGCCTGATCTCCAATCGCATCTGCACGCGCAGTTTCGCGTCGAGATTGGATAGCGGTTCGTCGAAAAGAAATGCCTGTGGCTCCCGCACTACGGCACGGCCCATTGCAACCCGCTGGCGCTGACCACCCGACAGTGCGCGCGGTTTGCGATCTAGGAACGGGCCAATCTCCAGCATGCGAGCCGCCTCGGCAACGCGGGCTTCAATCGTGGCTTTATCGACGCCGCGATTGCGTAGGCCATAGGCCATGTTGTCGTAGACGCTCATGTGCGGGTACAGCGCGTAGTTTTGGAACACCATGGCGATGTCGCGATCGGCGGGCTCGATATCGTTGACCACACGGCCGCCGATCGAGATCGTGCCGCGCGAGATCGTCTCGAGGCCGGCAATCATCCGCAATAGTGTGGACTT
>JANNUW010000249.1:0-1239 GCA_031414095.1 Hyphomicrobium sp.
CCTTTATGGTGCCCCAACTACGGTCAACAACGTCGAAAGCATCGCCGTGGTGCCTACAATCCTGCGGCGCGGCTCGGGTTGGTTCTCCGCGCTCGGCAAGCCCAATAACACCGGCACCAAGCTGTTTCAGATCTCCGGCCATGTGAATAATCCATGCGTCGTCGAAGAAGAAATGGGCATCCCGCTACGAGAGCTCATCGATACTCATTGCGGAGGCGTTCGCGGCGGGTGGGATAACCTATTGGCGGTCATCCCCGGCGGCTCGTCGATGCCGCTTCTGCCAGCTTCCCAGTGCCAGGACCTCACTCTCGATTTCGATACCTTGTCGAAGCTGAAATCGGGTATGGGCACGGCTGCCATCATCGTGATGGACAAGTCGACGGACATCATCAAAGCCTTTGCCCGCATCGCATACTTCTACAAGCATGAAAGTTGCGGCCAGTGCACGCCGTGCCGCGAGGGCACCGGATGGATGTGGCGGGTGCTCGAGCGTATGGCCAAGGGTCAAGCCGAGAAACGCGAGATCGATCTGCTGTTCGATGTCACCAAGCAAATCGAAGGGCACACAATTTGTGCGCTGGGGGAGGCGGCAGCTTGGCCCGTACAGGGCCTGATCCGTAACTTCCGGCATGTTATAGAAGAGCGGATCGACCAGTATCAGGCGGCACACCGACAAGCGGCAGAGTGAGACAGTCGCCTGGAAACAGGACCCTTAAGGAAACGGAGTTCGACTACCTATGAGTGGCTTCAAGATACCCGATTTCAACGATCGACAATCGAGCGCGCAAAAGGCCAAACAAGCGGCGCTGGAAAAGTTTAAAGCCAAACCAAAGCCGGACGATCCCGAGTTCAAGGCCAGGCAAGCCGAGTTGCTGCGAATCGAATCCGAACGCCAGCTTCGTCGCGAAACCGCGCGTCAGGCCAAGCTGGCAGCCGAGGCTGAAGCCGACGCCAAGCGGCAGACCGAACTTGCCGAGAAGAAGGCGGCAGAAGAGGCAGCTTACGAGGCCGAGATCAGGGATCAGGAAGAGCTCGAAGCCAAGCAGAAAGCAGCCCGCGATGCCCGCTACGCCGCCCGCAAGGCAGGCAAGAAGGGCTGACCGCGTGAGCACGGTTTAGGCGGTTCGAACCGACTGCCACTATGAACGAACCTGCTGCCGGTCTATAATGATGGGGCGATTCAGATGGATCAGCTCCCGTTACCGTCAAGAGGTTGCCTGTGCGCGCGCTCGTTGTCGA
>JANNUW010000250.1:0-1228 GCA_031414095.1 Hyphomicrobium sp.
GCAACAAGATATAAACATGTCCTTATGTCTGCAGCGCAGGCTTCGCGGTGAGCTTTAGCCGGCAGTGGCGTGTTTGTTGCATCAAATAAAATCTATGATCCAAGTAAAATTTATGAATCTTGTGCTAAATCATAGTATAAAATTTAAATCAAACACGATTAAACATAGAATAAAACTGGATATACAATAGTATTTGTATATGAAGACTTTAACTGTTGCTAAATTTATTTCAGGCACAACTTCTATTGCATAAGAAAATCACGGAGGAGGTGTGTCATGTCTACAACCAGGGGATTAGCAGCTCTGACTGCTCAAGTGCCCGAACGCGCAAGCTGTTTGCGTCTACACCCCTTTGCCCGCGATGAAAGCGGCAATATCGCCGTCATCTTCGCGCTGACGACGACTATCATATTTGGCATCGTCGGCGGCGCCGTCGACTACGGCCGTTGGCTGAGCGCACGTAATCAGACGCAGACGGCGATCGATTCGGCGCTGCTGGCAGCGGGTCGTACGGCGCAAACCACCTACGGCGACGCGACGAAGGCGGTGCTCTCGGCGACCTCGTACTACAATCAAATGAAGTCCAATATCACGGTCAATGATACCGTGAGCTTCGTCGCGACCAACTCGGCCACGAGCTTCGAGGCGCGCGGCACGGCGTACGTTAAGACGCCGTTCTTGAACATTCTCGGCATCGAGAGTTTGCCGGTGATGCAGCTGGGCAGTGTCAAGCAAGCGGAGTCGACGATCGCGGTTGGCGGTAACTCGGGCACCAACATCGAAGTATCGATGATGCTGGACACCACGGGCTCGATGTCTGGCCAGAAACTGACTGACATGAAGACCGCGGCGAAGGATCTGATTGACATCGTCGTTTGGGCCGATCAGAGCCAATACACGTCAAAAGTGGCTCTTGCGCCATTCTCGGCGGTAGTCAATGTCGGCGACTACTTCCAAGCCGTGACTAACCAGAATCCGATCCCTGCCTCGCATTACGTGTATCCACCAAGCTGTTTCAATTCCAATGGTACCTTGAAAAACACCTGTAAGAACAAGGCGCAGTATCTCGTCGTCGACAATATCGCGAAGGCGAAGTGTGTGACTGAACGGCTCGGCATCGACGAGTTGACTGATGAGAAGCCGGGCAGCAATGCTTGGATCACGACCTACAACGATGCTTTGGCTTATAACTTCAGCCACGTCCTAGACTTGGTTGCGGTCGGCGTCA